>JBDRBZ010000097.1:0-9150 GCA_043822175.1 Candidatus Omnitrophota bacterium | reverse complement strand
TCTATGATATTTTCCGATACCCCTATAGTCCACCATGAGTCCTCGGTATCCTGCGATTGTATCAGCACGCGCACCTTGGCCGCGGTGCCGCCTTTTTCATCCAGCACCCTGACTTTAAAATCTGCAAGATGCATAGTCGCGAGGCCGGGATAGAAATCCCTGAGCGCCTTTCTCAAAGCGTTATCCAGGGCGTTGACCGGGCCGTCACCCAGAGACGCGGTATGCTCGATTTTATCCCCTACCTTTATTTTTATGGTAGCCTCGGAGGTGACCTTCCGCCTCTCCCTTTTCTCGACAATCACCCTGAAATCCTTGAGCTGGAAAAAATCACGGAATTTACCCATGGCCCGCTTCATGAAAAGCTCGAGCGATGCCTCGGCCGATTCAAACTGGTACCCCTCCTCCTCGAGCTTCTGAAGCGTCCGGAGTATCTTCCTGTCCTGGGATTTTTCCGAGTCAAAATCCAGATCGATCTCTTTTCCCTTTGTGATAATACTGGATTTGCCCGACAGTTCGGAAATTATAAGGCGCCGCTTGTTGCCGACCTTCTGGGGATCGATATGCTCATAGGACAGAGACGATTTCAGTATAGCGTTTATGTGCACGCCTGCCTTGTGGGCAAACGCGCTTGCGCCGACAAAAGGCTGATTGTCCTCCTGCCTCATGTTGGATATATCGGCGACAAAGCGCGAGACCTCGGTCAGCTCTTTGAGCGCGATGTCAGACACGCAGTCCATGCCCATCTTCAGCTTAAGGTTGCCGATGACCGATATAAGATTGGCGTTGCCGCACCTCTCGCCGTAGCCGTTTATCGTGCCCTGCACATGAACCGCGCCGGCCTGGACGGCCGCGATACTGTTGGCGACCGCCATTTCGCAGTCATTGTGCGTATGGATGCCTATGGGCGCCTTCACCTTTTCCCTGACATCCTCGATTATCTCAAAAACCTGCGACGTCAGGGCCCCGCCGTTCGTATCGCACAATACAATCCTTTCCGCGCCGCCCGCTTCCGCGGCCAGAAGCGTCCTCAGGGCGTATTCCCGGTTCGCTTTGTACCCGTCGAAGAAATGCTCCGCGTCATAGATCACGTATTTTCCTTTTGAGCGCAGGAATCGAACGGAATCCTCTATCATGCGTAAATTTTCGTCAAGGTCCGTCTTCAGCACCTCCCTGACATGGAGATCCCAGCTCTTTCCGAACAGCGTTATAACACCCGCGCCCGACTTAAGCAGGCCCGCAAGCACAGCGTCCTTATCGGCCTGCTCGCCTGCCCTGCGCGTCGATCCGAAAGCCACGATCCGGGAGTTCGTAAGCTTTATTTTTTTAACCTTGCTGAAAAATGTATTGTCTTTAGGGTTCGCGCCGGGCCATCCCCCTTCTATGAAATGGATGCCTATCTCGTCCAGCTTTTCCGTGATCCGTAATTTATCGTTTACCGAAAATGAGATCCCCTCGGTCTGCGCCCCGTCACGCAAGGTAGTGTCGTAAATTTCTATGGTATTCATGGTTAACCTCGTCAGCTATTTTTTACCCAACCCGAATGCCCGGTGTATGGCTATTACGGCTTTTTCGCCGTATTTTTTTTCAACGACGCATGAAATCTTGATCTCGCTTGTCGATATCATCTCGATGTTTACGCCTGCCCTGGCCATGGCCCCGAACATCTTGGCGGCAACCCCCGAATGGCTCCTCATGCCGACGCCCACTACGGAGACCTTGGCTATTTCCTGGTCATAAGTCACGTTTTTAATGCCGACTTTCTCAATCAGGCCTTTGGCGACTTTAAGCGTCTTACTGAGATCCTCCTTCATCACCGTAAATGAAACATCGGTGGCCCCGGTACGGGATACGTTCTGGATGATCATGTCCACGTTTATATTAGCGGCCCCAAGCGCATGGAAAATCTTCGCGGCAGCGCCCGGCCTGTCCGGCACATCGCATAACGTCACTTTGGCCTCGTTCCTGTTCAGAGTCACTCCTCTTACGACAACGTCTTCCATCGATTTTACCTCCTTTGCGATAATCGTGCCTTTTCTGAGGGACATGCTGCTCCTTACATGAATCGGGACATTGAACTTGCTCCCTGCCTCGATGCTGCGCGCCTGCATCACCTGGGCGCCCAGAGAGGCCATTTCCAGCATTTCCTCATAAGATATCGTGTCCAGTTTCCTGGCATCCTTCACGATCCTGGGATCCGACGTATATACCCCGTCCACATCCGTGTAAATTTCGCACACCCCTGCTTTTAAAACTGCCGCCAGAGCAACCGCGGTCATGTCTGATCCGCCGCGGCCCAGCGTGGTTATATCCTGATCCGGCGTAATGCCCTGGAAACCGGCCACTATCACGATCTTACCCTTATCGAGTTCCTTATGAATACGGCCGGAGTTTATACCCTGGATCCTGGCCTTTGTATGCGCTGCATCGGTCACTATACCGACCTGCGCGCCCGTAAAAGAAATCGCGGTTTTCCCCAGGCGGTGAATAGCCATGGCCAAAAGCGCTATCGAAACCTGCTCACCCGTTGACATGAGCATGTCTAATTCTCTTTCAGGCGGCTCATTGATAATCTTATACGCCATGTCCAGGAGCTCATCGGTAGTATCCCCCAGGGCGCTTACAATGACCACCACCCGGTAGCCTTTATTGTGATACGAAACAACACGCCTGGCCACGTTCAGTATTTTCTCAATGTTGGCCACGCTTGATCCGCCGAATTTCTGTACTATGATCCCTTTAGCCATTACTTGAGTTCCTCCCTGATTTGAACTGTCATTTATCAACGCTCGCTGTCATCTGCTTTTAAAAACCTCTATTGATTTATTCAGGCTTTCCGTAAAAACATAAAGCGCCAGCACAAGCAGGATACCCGTAATACAAAAAAGCAAACCATCCCGCTTTACCCAAAACTCGTTTATCTTCATGAGCAGTGCGCCTATTGTCGTCAGAAGCATGAAAACGGCCGGCAATAGAGTGTACAAAACCGGTTTTTGCCGCCCGAGCAGCCAGCTTGTAATGACGATAAGCGTCAGCGCCGCTATCAATTGATTGGCCGCGCCGAAAATCGGCCATATCTCCGTCCACCTCCCGCTCAAGGCCAGCCACCCGCTCAAAATTATTACTCCCAGAGTCGCTATGTACCTGTTCTTAATACCGAACAATTCCTGGGTTATGTACCTCCCCAGCCTGGTGGCAGTATCTAATGTGGTCAGGATAAACGCGTTTAAAAGTAAAACCGCGAATACCCCCCCGTACTTCCCCAGGATACGCAAGGTAACCTGCCCGTAGCCTTTGCCGAACGCGGCTACAGGGCCGTCCCCTGAGTTGACTATATGCGAAAGCTCTCCTACGCTGCCGAACGCCACCACCATCATGATGATCGTCATCGCTGACAAAAGCCCTTCCGTAATCATGCCCCCATACCCTATTATCCTGGCGTCGGATTCGCTTGAAATCTGCTTTGATGTTGTACCGCTGGCCACAATCGCGTGAAACCCGCTGATCGCCCCGCAGGCGATTGTCACAAAAAGCATGGGCCAAAGCGGCATTGCCGCCGCCGGCGCATGAAAAACGGAAAATGGCAGCGAAACCGCATGATGCGTCAGAATCAGCCCCGCATATCCGAACAGCAGCCCAAAAAACAAAAGAAACGCCGACAGGTAATCCCTCGGCTGAAGCAGTATGTGTACCGGCGTCACACTCGCCACAAAAGCGTACAGCAAAAGCACAATACTCCATACACGCATGGCATGATGCCCGCCGGGTATCGGAAAGTATTCTCCCGTGATAATCAATACGACCAGCACGCTCAGCGCGATGACTGTGACAGCCGGTTGATTCAGCTTAAGCCGGTATAACAATATGCCGACTATCACCGCTATCGGAATGAGGCCCAGTGACGGGGCAACAATCTCGGGCTGTACAACGAATGTCTTGGCGCACAACCTGACAAAAACAGCGATTATGAGCACCAGTGTCAGCCATAAGAATACGGAAAAAACCGTTTTCGCACTCTTTGACACACAAACACCCGTTACATCCGCTATACTCGAACCTCCGTGTCTGACAGAAAGCATAACCGAACAGTAATCATGCACACCGCCCATAAATATTGTGCCCAATATCACCCAGAGCAGCGCCGCGCCCCAGCCCCAGATGGCAACAGCCATTATAGGCCCGACCACCGGGGCTGCCCCGGCAATGGAAGCGAAATGGTGCCCGAATAAAACCGTCCAATGTTTGGCAGGCACATAGTCAACGCCGTCATACTTTTCGTAAGCCGGCGTCTTCCTCAAGGGATCTATTCCGATAAGCCTCTCTATTCTCCTGGAATAAAACCTGTACCCCAGATAAAACATCAAAATTACAGGGAAAATAATGACAAGTGAGTTCATGTTAATCGGCTTTTTCCAGCAGTACAAGGTAGTTCATGAGCTTCCAGCCATTCGTGACGTTGAAACCGGTTGTCTGCGCGGCCCGTTCGCTGAACACCTGAGCGTTATCAGGCACAATGTCTTTCCCGCAAACGGCAAAGGGCACCGGCTCTTCCGTATGAGATCTAACGCTCACAGGAGTCGCGTGGTCAGGCAAAAGCATTATCCTGAAATCATGCCGGCCCTCAAGGCCGTCCAATATCGTGCCAACGACCAATTTGTCGAAATTCTCAACTGCAGTGATTTTTGCCCTAAGGTCACCGTTATGGCCCGCCTCATCCGGGGCTTCAACATGCACATAAACAAAATCTTTATCATCCAGCGCGGCCAGGGCGTATTCTCCCTTGCCCCTGAAATTGGTATCATAATATCCCGTTACCCCGGGGACTTTCACGATTTCGAGGCCCATATACTTGCCGAGGCCGTTTACAAGATCGACCGCCGATATGACAGCGCCGCCTATCCCGTAGCGCTCGCGGAAAGTGGGCATGCCGGGCTTCACCCCCTGCCCCCAGAGCCATATCATGTTGGCCGGATTCTCGCCGAGGTCTATGCGCACTTTATTTATATCATGGGCTTCCAGGACTGCCCTGGATTTCTCCATAAGCTCGATAAGGAGCTTCGCGCCCTTGCCCTTGGGAAAGCGCGGGGTTATCTTTTTCCCCACAAAATCATGGGGCGGGGCGCATTTTATACGGCAGAACGCCTCCGCCTTTTCTTTGGACCCCGCATCCAGTATCATGAGGTGCCTGTAACTGATGCCCGGATAAAACCGTATCGACTCATTTGACAATGCCCTGTCGACATCTTTTATGAGCAAAGAACTTTCATTCGTCTTTATATGGCCCGCGCTGTAATCGGCCATCTTACCGTCCGCGATTGTCACGGTGTTGCATCTGAAAGCGACCTGGCTGTCTTTTAATTCAAGGCCCATGTTCGCGGCCTCCAGCGGGCCCCTGCCGCTGTAGTATTTATGGGGGTCATACCCGAGAATGGACAGATTCGCCACATCACTCGCCGGCACCATGCTCTCAGGAACTGTTTTTACGAGGCCTATCTTGCCTGTGGCCGCTATTTTGTCCATGTACGGCGTTTCGGCCGCCTCAAGCACCGTACGCCCGCCCAGTTCCTCAATGGGCCTGTCAGCCATACCGTCTCCGACCAAGAGTATGTACTTCATTATATTTTTATCTCCTTCGCTATCGTTTCATAATCCGCCTCCACGATACGGGGCTTCTCAGTCGAAGCGATGGCCCTGTCAGGATCTTTCAGCCCGTGCCCCGTCAGTACGCAGACAACTTTCACGCAGCCTGATTTACCGGTCTTAGAGAAATATCCGTCTTTGGATTTTTTCAGGAGCCCCGCGACACTGGCGGCGGAAGCGGGTTCCACAAAAACCCCTTCCCTGGACGCGAGTATCTTGTAGGCGTCCAGTATCTCTTCGTCTGTTACCATTTCAATCAGGCCTCCCGACTCATCCCTGGCACGCTCAGCCTCTTTCCAGCTGGCGGGATTCCCTATTTTTATGGCCGTCGCGATGGTCTTCGGCTCTTTCACGACATGCCCGAGCACGATAGGCGCGGCGCCTGCCGCCTGAAAACCAAGCATCTTAGGCAACTGTTTGATCATGCCTTTCTGCATGTATTCCCTGTAACCCTTCCAGTACGCCGTTATATTGCCGGCGTTTCCTACAGGTATTACGTGATAATCGGGCGCGCAGCCCAGCACATCGCATATCTCAAACGAACCTGTCTTCTGCCCCTCTATTCTGTAAGGATTTATCGAGTTTACGAGCGTGACAGGCATTTTTTGAGTGATTTCCCTGACAAGACAAAGGGCATCATCGAAATTTCCTTTTACGGCCAGGACCTGGGCCCCGTGTATAAGCGCCTGCGCGAGCTTTCCAAGCGCGATCGACCCTTCGGGTATCAGCACAACACACTTTATCCCGGCCCGCGCCGCGTATGCCGCGGCAGACGCCGAGGTATTGCCGGTAGACGCGCATATCACCGCTTTCGCGCCTTCCTCAACCGCCTTTGATACGGCAAGCGTCATCCCCCGGTCCTTGAACGAACCCGTCGGATTAAGCCCCTCGTATTTCAGGTATATATCGATATTTCCGCCGGCGATTCCGCTCAGATATTCCGCTCTGATAAGGGGTGTATTACCCTCATTCAATGAGATAATCGGCGTCTTTGCGTTTACAGGCAGATATTCTTTATACCTTTCTATAACACCCATAACACCCATCCTACCTTTCGATTCTGAGTTTTACGGTCTTCCTTTTTATGAAATTTAACCTGTTTATCTCACCCAGCGCCCTATTCATTGACGATTCCTTCGCCTCGTGGGTCAGCATGACCACAGGCACGATCTGTCTCTCCTTTCGCCCTTTTTGAGTGACCGTCGCAATACTGATTTTATTTTTTGCGAGAATACTCGATATCCCGGCCAGCACGCCCGGTTTATCTATCGCCGAAAACCTGAGATAATATCTCGTGACCAGGTCGCCTATTCGGGAGATTTTCCCGGCGTGTATGTTATCGGGCAACAAGTGCCTGTCCCCGACAGGGGTTCCCGAACCCGCATACCTGGCTATGTCCATTATATCGCTTAACACCGAACTGGCGGCAGGCAAACGGCCGGCCCCTTTTCCGTATATCATCGCGTCACCTATCATATCGCCTTTGATAAATACCGCGTTATCCGCGCCCTTCACGGCTGACAGCAGATGGCGGTGGGGTATCAGAGTCGGATGCACACGCAGTTCCAGCCTGTTGCCGGTCCGTTTAGCAATGGCGAGAGGCTTTATCTCATATCCCCATGAACGGGCATAAAGGATATCGGCCTGATCGACATCTTTAATCCCTTCGACATAAACATCGGACGGCCTGATAAATACGCCGAATGCGAGCATCGCGAGTATGCAGAGCTTGTGGCAGGCATCAAGCCCGTCTATGTCCAGCCCGGGATCAGCCTCCGCTATGCCCTCTTCTTTCGCCCGCCCGAGCGCCTCTCCCATACCGTGCTGTTTTTCAGACATGTCCGTGAGAATAAAATTGCTTGTCCCGTTCACAATGCCGTAAAGCGCCTGCAAACGGTTTGCGGAAAAACTTTCCCTGAGCAGCTTGATAACCGGCATGGCGCCGCAAACGCTTGCCTCAAATCCTATGTACCTGTCATGGTCTCTGGCCGCTCTGAAAATCCTTTCGCCGTATTCCGCGAGCAGGGCCTTATTGGCGGTAACCACGTACTTGCCCGCGTCCAGAGCCCTGAGGATAATATCCCGCGCGGGCCTGATGCCGCCGATCAGCTCCACGACAACATCTATTCTGGCGTTATCCAAAATTTCATCTGCGCTGCCGGCTATAATGCCCCGGGCCACCCTTAGGCGCTTATACGCCTTTTTATCACTGTCAAAAACCGCCGTTAAATTCACTCCAACCCCGCATCTATGCCGGAGAAGCTGTCTTTTCTCGATAAGCGCTCTCACCACGCCGCCGCCGACAGTGCCCAGACCTATAATGCCTACATTGATCCCTTTCATAAGCACCTTCTTGTTTTTTAGAACCCTTAGTATTTTAAAAAAATGGTCGGGGCGCGCGGATTCGAACCGCGGACCTCTTGCACCCCAAGCAAGCGCGCTAAGCCAAACTGCGCTACGCCCCGCCGATTTATTCGCCTTTATCCCTATTTCATTCGCTCTTAGGACTGCGTGTCATAAGCTCCCGCACAGCGTCCTGCGGGCGTTTATCCTTATAAAGAACTTTGTATATCGCGGATGAAATAGGCATGTCTACGCCGTATTTCACGGACAGCTCATGCGCTGATTTTGCTGTATTAATACCTTCTACAACCATATCAGTCCCGGCCACAACCTCTGCCATTGTCCTGCCCCCGGCAATCTCCTCGCCAAACCATCTGTTCCTGGAATGAGGGCTCATGCACGTTGTGGCAAGGTCCCCGAGGCCGGCCAGCCCGTTGAACGTCTCACGGTTAGCGCCCATTGCGGTTCCAAGCCTGGCGATCTCAACAAGCCCCCTGGTAAGCAGGGCCGCTTTGGTGTTGACCCCGAATCCCAGACCGTCCGATATGCCGGCAGCAATAGCAATAACGTTCTTAAGGGCGCCTGCCAACTCCACACCGGTCACGTCATCGCACGTATACACCCTGAACTTCCCGGTCATGAACATATCCTGCATACAACGCGCCAGCTCAACATCACCCGAGGAAATTACGCAGGTTGAGGGCATCCCCCGCGAGACCTCGTAAGCTATCGTGGGCCCTGAAAGGACCGCCATGCGCACATCCGCCAGGATATCACATATTATCTGCGAGGGCCTGCGCAGCGATCCCGATTCTATGCCTTTTACAACACTTACGACAGAACCCCGGATAACACCTTTAAAACGCCTCAATGTCTCATCAAGATACTGGCACGGGACAGCAATGACATAACAGTCTTTCCCGGCCACGCTCTCTTCATCGCAGGTAAATCCTATGCCTTCAGGGATCCTTATGCCGGGCAGAAACTTATCGCTCTCTCTTGTCTTTTTTACCTCCTCTGCATAATCCGGAAAAACGCCCCACACCGTGACCCTGCAGCCTTTGGAAAAGAGCAATAACGCCAGGGTTATCCCCCAACCGCCGTCTCCTATTACGGCTATATCCGTTGGTGCCATATTGTATAACCTCTTGCTAATACAGGGCCGTAAAC
>JBDRBZ010000096.1:0-5736 GCA_043822175.1 Candidatus Omnitrophota bacterium | reverse complement strand
AAAATCGCCATGAGGGTGCTCGGCAGCATAAAGAAATCCCCTGTTCTCAAAAAAATGATAAAGGGCTTCATGATCGAAAGCTACCTCATGGAAGGACAGCAGGATCCCCCGGGCAAAGTCTTCGGCCAATCCATCACAGACCCCTGCCTCGGCTGGGACGCCTCCGAACGCCTCGTCCTCTCCATCGCCGACTGTCTTTAACTCCGTACATTGCAGGCACTTTTCACAACTAACTATATATTAATATATTACACGCCAAACACACCCAGAGTAAGGCGGAAAAAACGCATTTGTTTTGGAACTCATTGATAATACATAGGTCATGAAAAGCGCCTGCAATATGCGGTATGAACTAATACCGGATGGTTTTTCGTTCGATGCCTATCAGGGGCCGGACGCCGATAACGCTGAAGAAGAGGTCTGTATGATTTACTTTACTTACAGAGCGCACTTCTTTGAGCCAGCGGGGCAGGAAGATACCGACAAGTGTACGCAAGACCGCCGATACAGCCATGAGGGTCAATATGTTATATCCCATAATAGGCGGAAGGTAGCGCAGAAGCGCCCCGCCCAGAAGGGCGCCGCCGCAGAGGGCTGTCCCGTTAATCACGTTAAAATAGCATATGCATCTTACGCGTTTCTCCGGGCTTACCGCATCATAGATAAAATTAGACGTCGCCAGGTTAAATCCCGCCCAGACAAATCCCGAAAAAATCTGGGCGGCAAAAAGCACCAAAGGGCTTCTGTTTAATATCCAGAAAACGGGTATCAGGCCTATAAACGGCGCCGTGTGCTGTATCACCTTAAGGTTCCCCGCATGGTCGGCGTGCAGCCCCCATCGCCTTATCATGAAATACACGGTAAGCGGCGCGGATATCGTTATCGTCGTATACAGAAAATAACTGAAATGCAGGTCGCGCAGCATAAGCACACTGAAATACGGTGATGCCATATTGACGCAGAAATTCATTGCTGCCACGAAGAGGACAAATTGCGCAAAATTGCTCTTGCGCGTCCTTTTAATGAATTCTAAAAAAGTAAACCTGTGTTCACTACCGAACTTGAGCGGGGGCTCATACATTTTCGTGAGAAATTTCCATGATGCCGCCCTTAACAGAAACGCGAGCCCGAATATGACAAAAAAGCCGGCGAATACATTTACGCCTTTCATTATGTTGAGAATTATCCCGGCCGTAAACGACGCGCCCACCATTATAAAGCCGAGTATCCTGTTCCTCCATCCGAAATAGGCGCCTCTTTTTGCCGACGGAACAAGATCCGACATCATGCTGGCCCAGGCCGGTGTGGCTACGGCCCCTGCCGACACGAATAAAACCACAAAAAATATGACCGCCATCGGGGACACCGTACCCGCGAGGGCCATCACGGCGATAGGTATCAGCGTAAAGGCCTGAATCAGCACGAACGTACATGCTACCGTCTTGCGGGACTTGAATCTCTCCGACAGCATAGCGCTGGCAGCCTGTATAAGGGAACCTATAAGATTGGGCAAAGCGCTCAACATGCCTATATGAGCGGCAGTGCCCCGCAATACGAGTATTAGCGGCGCGAAAAATTCCTGGGTAAACCCCGTCATCGAACTCGCGAACACGCCGTCGTAAAATGAGTACCGGAGGCTCGTCCTGATCTTTCCCCTGACTTTATTTGAGCTGTTACTGACCATTAAGATTATTATACTCCCAAATTTGGTTAACTTGCAAAATAAATACTGCCTTAAAAAAAGGTGACGCTTTTGATAACCCTATGCATATCAACCGGTTATAAAACGAATGCGTCATCGCGCATTTGTTGTATAACTTATTGATAATAAAAGGGTTGCGAAAAGCGTCACCATTACGTTACCCTACTACGCGGCCTGTTTCGGTTGCTGCGCCGGCGTCACAGGGGCTGCCGGCTTCACTGCAGTGGCCGCCGGTTTTACCACAGAAGCTGCCGGTTTCACCGGAGCCGCCTTAGGAGCCGGCATGGATTTGGCTTGCGCTTTCTGGCATTTCTTTCCCATATTCTCACCTCCTTCCGCTTATATATTCCAAATAAAAAAGCTTTCGTGTCTCAAAACCCGCCAACACTTCTAAAGCATCGGCCGAATTCAAAACCCGAAAGCTTATGTTATTTGCTTGCCGTCAGGCCTGGGCTGAAAGCCCTCAGGCCTGCTACCCATTATTTATCGGGCGCTCTAAAACCCGACGGGAATATTTCGGATTCCCCTCCTCCCGCTTGCGCGATAACTAACCCGATCACCCTGAAATAATTGAACTATGATATATCTGAAATAGTATCTTGTCAAGCACGTTAAGAATTTAAATTGTTACACTTCTATTACCAAAAACTTCCGGACATCGGGTATATTAATAGTATAAGAGAATTTAAGCGATCAGCGGCTGGTATTCGAATGTTATGACATAGATTTTTTTTTGTTCTGTTATTTTATAAATTTAAAAAGGTGCTAAAATGAGAGCCTATAAAAATAGATTTCGAGCTGTCTTGAGAATCGCGGACATAGTGCTGCTCACGCTCCTTTTACCCGGCCTCGCGCTACCCTCGGCGGGCATTGACGCCAATATTGACAGGACATGTCTCGCCGCTCAGAACATTTCCGGGCCCATAGTAGATGCCGTCGGGGTGGAAAATCTCAGGCAGGTCCGCCTCGAACTGCGCGCGCTAACCTCGATGGCATGCCGGAACCTGAGGAACCGGCTTGATCCGGCATCGGCCGAAACATGCTATTTCAGCCGGCTCGACCTGAACTCCAAACTTGAAGAGCTCTATTCTCATACCACGGACGGCAAACCATTGATCGATGTCAGTACGGAACCTGAAATTAACACCGGCGCCGGGACAATAGAGATAGCCGTCAGGACAAGCACCCCGGCACCGCGATACTTCAGGATCATCATATCAGGCACAAGCGTGGAAGATGTTTTTGATAACGGCCTCATAAATATTACGGAAGAATCTTTTGACCCGGCGCCTGCGGCGCGTCAAACCGAAGCGCAGATACTGACCGAAAGAGACCGGCTCGTTGACACGCTGTCCTATGATTTCGCATCCCACCCGCCCGCGTCGTTATACGGAAAGCGGTACAAAACCCTTGTTTATCTGCCCACCCTTAACTGCCCGCTGGGATGCGAAGGATGTATATACGCATCCAAATTCTCAAAAGAACGCGCCAGGCTAGAGGCCGCGCAGACCGCGCCCATAATAGACCGGCTAATCGAAATCACCTATAATCATGAGTTCGATATGCTTATATTAACCGGCGGCGGAGAACCGCTTTTCGCACGCGATTCATGTCTGCGGTTAATAAGACACGCCAGAGTAAAAAGGATAATGATGGCAACAAATAGTTACTGGGCGCAATCGCCGCATAAGGCGCGGCAGATGCTGAACGCCCTGCACAAAGCGGCCTCGAAGAATAAGCACCTGGAGACACTGCACCTGCGGCTCAGCGTCGACATACTCCATCAGGATAAACTGTCCCTTGAGAATATACGGAACATAATCGACGCCGCAACAAGGCCCAGGCTGTTCCGGAAAAAACCCCGATACCCCAAAATACTCGTCGGCATTTCAGGATTAAAGGCGGTCCGCGCCAACGGTGAAAATCCCGTCGACACCTTACTTAACACATATTATCCCGGCACCACCGTGCTCTCGCAGAAAACCATGGGCCCGAACTTACGCAATGACATCAGACTGCCAAACGGTTATACCATGATCCTGTTCTTTGCGCCCCTTACCGTCATGAACCACTTCACGCCGCATGATATCACATATGACCGCTTTGACACGCAAATGCTCATTGACGATTACATGGGGATATTGGGACATACATCCAATACGCCGCTTATTATAGACACTCTCGGAGAAACACGGTTCGCCGGTGAATACGGTGCGCATATGGCCATTTCTCTGGGAAACATTCTCACGAATTCGCCCGAACAGATACAGGCGCGCCAATGGCAGGACCCGTTCGTACGAGCGGTGCACAGTGAGAAAGAGGGTCCGCCGCGCATAATTGCCCTCGCGTCAGAGGTTATACCGGATTTTGCCGCCCGCGTTGAAAGATACAACGCAGTACGCGGCACGTGGCATGCGGTGCTTGAAAACGCGCCGTTATTGCTGTACGTCACAAAACGGCTCATCCAGGAGGATATCAGGGCGGGGAAACTTAAGCCGACAGGCACACTCAAAGCCATCGCAGACACAAGCCAGGACTCGCTTAAAAGGCAGTACTATGTGCGGGCGGAACGCGTAAAACATGAAAAGTCGGAAGTGACCAAACAGGACATAACACCTTCTGATATCTCCCTCTGGGGAAACAAAATGCTGCTCGACCGCATTTCCGAACAGATCCCGGGCTGCCCGATCGACATGGCCATCCGGACTTCACTAATTCCCGACGACAAAACAGATTTCTACATCGCCATGTGGGCGGAAATCATTCTGGGGCATATGAAAAGGGGATATGACATACACTACCTTTTTGAGAAACAGGGCCCGGAAGGATATGATGACCGTATAAAACAGGGTATTATCGAAGCGATCTCAAAATCGGCTTCTGAGTTCGGGATACAACCCCGCGGTATCGCGGACAGGATCAATATAAAGCACAAAAAAACAGACACACCCATCTTTAACATATCTATTATGGGAAAGGGCTCACTTGAAAACGTTGAATCAAGCGATGACCTTACATATCATGTGGCCATGCAGGACAGCGCCGGATACGCCAACCCGGTCCTCATTCATGATTTTCTGTCCTCCTCCACCATCGGCCTGGTTCAGGTAGCGTGCGCCCGCGCCAGGATGAGGGACACAGCTACGCCAGGGGCGCCGGGCCAACCCACATCACTGGATGAGACCGTTGACATGTTGCTGCCCAGGCTCCGTGATATTTATGCGAGAATATTCCCGGGTCAGGACATACGTGAGTGCGTCACGAGAAATACCCTGCTGAACATGATCCACACCGACTTTCGAATAAGGCGCGCTCTCGCCCTATCCCTCGCCCTCACGCCTATACAGCGCGCTGACATCGAACATATCTCCAAATACCACCGCACGGTCATACAGCTGCTCCGGTTCGCCTAAGACTGGGCTGTGGGCTCTTAGTCTGCGCGTGCTCTTGGAATCAGGTCTCAACAATCAACATTTAGGGAATAGGGGACGGAGTTAACTTGTAAACTTAAGAAACCATTAAGTTAATAAGTTAACTCCGTCCCCTATTTCCCGAAAAGTTTGCGAATTTTGTTGATTGTTGAGACCTGACCCCGAAACCGCACCAGATTGATGTTTACATCACACTGTCATAATGGCATAATATTGCCATGAGCGTTAGCCCGGTAATATCGTTCCTGATACTACTGCCGGTAGCAGCGGCGTTCATGCTTATTCTCTCCGGAAACCGTATCGTCCGTTCGATCGTTACTGTCGCCTCCACAACAATCCTTGCCGCCGGAACGGCATTGCTGTTTGTAATAAACTTCTACGATCCGGTCGAATATTGCCCGCTAAAAATACCCTCTCTTGACAGTATAATGTTCGCCATAGAGGTAACACTCGCGGCTTACATATTCTACTTAAGCCTCAGGCACAGGAAACACCTCGTCACCGCGCTCCTCACCGCGCAGACATCCATAATGGTTTTCTTCAGGATCCGCTTCGGAAACGCCATACCCGTATCGTCCAACATGTTCGTGGATAAACTCTCGA
>JBDRBZ010000095.1:0-3017 GCA_043822175.1 Candidatus Omnitrophota bacterium | reverse complement strand
TGCAAAATCCAAAGAGCCAAAAAATACTTCTCTTTCATATTACCTTGCTCTAATGTCGAAAGATTGTGCTGGATATCAGCAATCTTAACTGCTACAGCAATTGTATCTTCTCTTACTCGCAAAATATAGTCAAGATAAGATTCTTCTTTTCTGCGTGTAAGTATCTCTACAATGAAAACGACATACAAAGGCAAACCCGCCTCAGTCATATCCGCTACTGTAACATCTGTATCTTCTAGTACATCGTGCATCCATGCTACAGCCTTTGTCCCGTCCGTCTGCTGGGCTGCTGCTACGGCTTCTGGATGAGTGATATATGGGCTCCCTTTCCTTAATCTCATCCAGCTGTTCCTGATACTGCTTCTTCACTGCCTTGTTTCTTTCGGCGGCGATCGCCTGTTCAAGATGCTCCTCTTCTTTCAGTTGTTTCATGTCGTCAGCGGTATAATAGCCGCCCATCTCCAGAAGTCTCTGCAGCTTGAGGATGGTTTCCCTGTCAGTTGCCTCGTTTACAGGCACTTCTGACATGGCCTCGAATGCTTCCCTGTCATCTCTCATGCTTTCGATCGCTGACGCGGCCTCGACATCCTCCGACCGCAGCCTGGAAGCGGCCATCATGTCGCGCACATTTTCAAGCTCCCGATCAAGCGAGACCGTGGCTTCATTTGCCGCCTTAGCTTCTTCTATTTTATTCTTGAGCTCAAGCTCCTTATACTGAAGCCTCAAATATTCAAGCCTCTCTTCAACAATCCTTATCTCCCTGAACCTCTTTTCCTTTTCTTTTAATTTCTTTTCCTTAGCGTCGAGCTCGGCCCTCTCCGCGTCAGTAAGTTCAGCCATGCGCGCCTTAAAAGCGCTGATCTCGGCTGTCAATCTCTCGATCTCTTTGTCCAGGTTATTTCTTTCGGACAAGGTCATACCCGACCTTGTCGCCTCCATCAGCACGTTTATCTCGGTCTTTGTGATCATAACCAGACTCTCGTAAAAATCTATTTTCGCTTTCAGTTCTTCGCTCTCGCCTTCTTCCTCTCTCCTCTTAACGAGATCATCCCTTCTCCTGGTAATTTCCCTGTACCGCCTCATCTTGTTGGCTGTCACGGTTTTAAGGCCGAAAAATTTCTCGTACAGGTAATCGGCAAAGCCGCCGTTATCGAGTACCGACAGAGAAGGCGTATGCGGCATTGCCGGCTGCGCCATGCCCGACGATACGGCTTCGCCGCGCTTTTTTGCCTCAAAATACCTGTCCACTTCGCCCTCCATGTTTCCCACGAGGGTTTCCAGGCCGGTCGAAGGCGCCCCTGTTTCTTCGACTTCGGCGAACCGCGCGCCATATGTTTCCTCAAGCTCATACATGTCTATTTCATTGGCGTATGTATTGGAGGCCCACGCGAAAATAGGAAGCAGTATCGGAAACATGGCGCTCATGCTGACCAATTTTGTCAGACTCTCGGGCTTCGCCATCCTGGCCGCGCTTTCGGCCACGGGTGTTGACACGAGGTCCATTTCGGTAAGGCACTCAAGTATTGTGCGGCTGAATCTGCCAACATCCGCGGCATTCATACCGGACAGCAGCGAACGGGAGATAAAAAGGCCGGCTTCAGCGGTAGTGTATTTGTCTTTTGACGGAGGTCTGTGCTTGCGCATGTTCATGACAAGCCTTATCAAAAATTTCGTTCTACTCTCGCCGGCCCGCCTGTCGAGTATGTCCATGGCCAAGTTGTACCTGTCCTCATGGCGGTCCATACTCCTCCTGAACTCCGTCACAACGCTTCTCAATGCCACTGAAAGATAAAGCAGTTCATCTTTGTCAACGCCCCGTACCGTCTGAAGCCCCCTCACCCTTTTCCTCAAACCCGGTGACATGAAATAATCCGGGCCTTTCCGCTCTACAGCGCTACGCGCCCTTTTCGAGAGCCTTCTGAATTGCATGCTCGTTATAATAGCTGAAATCAATACCGTTACCGCTATGGCCGAAACCGCGATTATCGTATTAAGGGACGCCCCCACAAAAAACGTGCCCGCCACAGCCCCGAGTCCGATAACACCAAAGACGCCCGGCACAACGCTCCTCATGTTAAAAAGCGTATTGTATAGAACCGTCGTAATGTATCCCCCGAACCGCGGAGATTTTTCGATCACAATCAGCGAAAGAGCTATCCCGGGAATAGCCGGTATAAGATAATATGCCGACGGCGCCATGAATATCGCCCAGACACCGGAGCCTATTCCGGCCAACCCGGCTCCGATCATCAATACACTTAATGTATAAGCGCCGATGGCCCGGATCGCCTTTTTAAAGCCGGTTAGTTCCTCTTTCTTTCCCGCTTTCTCTGCCAATATCCTTTTCATCCTTTCATCCGCCCGTGACGCTACCTGCTCCATGCGCCTTGAAAGATAAATCTGCGTGCACGCCCAACACGTCAGCGTCGCGGCAAAGGTATGCCTCCCGCGGTCATCAGTACCCCGAGCACCGCCGTAACCCCGTAAATGTACCCTACCGCCAGGAAAAGCAGAGTCAGCCCGGCGCCTATTTCCACACCCACTACGCCCCAGAAAGGTATGCTCTTAAAATACATGCCGAACCGTCTTATGATCCCTATCTTTAATTCTTTTTTGACCCGCCGCTTGGCAAAATCACTGGCAGTATTGCGGCCTATATACATACCGGCCATGAGGCATAAGGCAAATACGCCAAGTCCGGCAAGCATGAGCGGCCGGAATGGTAAAGTCATCTCTAAAAGGAAGATCAGCCCGCCAGCGATGGCTATAGTCTTGGCAAACGAATCCGTAAACGACTTTAATCCCCCCGCGGGAGGTTCGGCTACCTGATTTATCCTGTCGCGATATTTCACCGCGAGCGCCATATTAGCCGCGAGCGAAGCAAACACAAGCAGTGCCGCCGCGAGCACCATTGTGCCTATAAACGGCAGGCCCGGGCATGCCATCATTATAACGACACCTGCCACGGAAAACATGGGCCCGTAGTTGGCCACAAGCGTCAGCACCACATGCGATAA
>JBDRBZ010000094.1:0-12732 GCA_043822175.1 Candidatus Omnitrophota bacterium | reverse complement strand
CGACGATTTTGCCGGCGGCCCTGAATTCCCCGAAACCCGCGACAGTATCATGGTCCACTATACCTACGACTTTTAGGCCGAGCTGGTACCCCCTCCAGGCAAGCCATGACGGCGTATAGGGGCTGAAGGAATAGGTGGTATGGCAGTGCATGAAGATATCCTCTGTCTTGTGCGGCTTGGGGAGGATCCCTTTCCTTACCATTTCTTTAAGGGCGGCGAGGGCCTCCATCCTTTTAGGTATTTCCTTATGGGTAAGCTGTCTTATAAGGCGGTCTCGTTCCTGGCGTACCGAAAACCTGATGGAAAGGGGCTTTATCACTATGAGGCGCCCCTCTCTCAAAGCTTGTTTGGGATCAGAGCGGCCGCTCTCGCTTAAACTGCCCGGTCCCGTATAGGCGAAACAGGCCTTGGTGTCTATATCATACAGTATGTCGCCGAAGCTCAGCTGGCTCACCCTGCGCACCTTTTTCTTCTCAGACTCGAGGATAAGCTCCTCAAGGGCGTACATGGCCTTATTCTTAAGCGAGAATATTTCCTTGATTACCGCGGCGTCCTTTATTTTTCTTCTGGAGAGAGCGCTCAGCGCCCTCATCGCCCTTTTGTAGGCATGAAAATGCCTTTGAAAAATCAGCATATTTATTCTGCCTTCCGCGGCCTTTTCGAGTTCAACGCTTTTGACAAAGGCCTCATCGAGGTCTTTGCCGACCGTTACCGACCCGTGGCCGGTAATCGTAAGATAATCCGTATCGAGCATGTTTCCGGAAACAGCCCTCGCGAATGCCGGGCCGCCCGGTGTCACATAACCTATTCTACGCGCTTTCTGCCCGTTTACAAGAAATGTCGTATTTGCGCTGGCAATGCCTGTCGCTACCGGAGGATGGGTATGGACGACCGCCTGTATATCGGGCCTTGACCTGTACAATGCGCAATGTATCGTAACCTCGGTGCTCGGTTTGAGTTCGCCCAGGCCCTCGACCAACATGCCTGTTTCGAGGTCCACGCCGATATACTCTTCGGGCTTCATGTCCTCGAATGATTTTCCGCTCGCTTTTATGAGGACAATACGTCTGTCACTTGTAATCATGCTGATATTGCCGCCCGGGCCCACGACAAGGCCTTCGTCGGCGATTTTACGGCTTACCGCGATAAGCCGCTGTCTTAGACGGCGTATTTCCTCTTCATCATAAGGAACGGGCACTGTTTTTCTTTCTTGTCTGATTGCGGCATTCCGTAATAAAGCCTGCCTGTGTTTCTGATAGCCTGTCCTCAGAAGCAGATCGGCCTGCCTTGTAGTCAGCTGTTTCAGCCTGCCGGCGGCGCGCGCGGCAACGCATAGTTTCGAGGAATCCTCCACCAGCTTATTCCTGTAATAGGTCTCCATCGGCATGGTGCCTTTTGTGAATATCCAACCTCCGGCCGTGAGGACGGCATTATGCCGTGAGAATTCGTCACATAGCGCGTTTGGCAGTTTCTTATCGTTAACCCCAAGAACAGGGAGTGGGCCTGTTTCATTCAGTATGGCCACAAAATCCGGGTCCACAGGGGGTACGGTCATACCGCTGGCCGTTACCTGTCCGGCGGCATCGCCCATCGCCTGTATTATGACGTTGGCCTCTTTATGTTTTTTAAAGGATCTAAGGTGAGCGGCAAGGTGTAAGTCGTCGGGTTTTAACTTTGTTTTGACGGGGACTACTACGGGCGCAGGGCGTTCACTGTCCATGTAAACCAGGTAATCTCCCGCGCGGACGCTTACTTTTGCTTCAAGAAGCCCTTCGCTTTCCGCCTTATCAAGAAGCATGCGGACTGTGCGGATTGCCTTATAAACAACGTTTTCATCTAAAGGCTTTTTGAGAGACCGGCAGGCTGTCCCGAGCGGGACACCGGGTTTGTAGAAGGCCGATCCCGCCACAAAGATATTCACGCCGGCATCTGCCGCCTTCTTAATCGTTTCGGAATTTATGCCGCCGTCTATCTCGACAGCGCCCCTGTACCCGTACCGCACTTTCAGCAACGGGATATTATCCAGCACCTCTTCCCTAAAACTCTGGCCGCCTTTTCCCGGGAATACGCTCATCTGCAGTATCATATCCGCTTCTTCACCGTGCTTTTGCAGGAAACGGCCCACCTCTTCCGCATTAACATCGGGATTGAACGCGAGTCCGCTCATTACACCGTTTGCCTTGATAAACCTTAGCCGTTCAAGGAGCGTGTCCTTGCTTTCGTATGCCTCCCAGTGGAGCGTGATTATGCCAGCGCCGTTTTCGATATAGCGTTCAATCATGTTTTCCCTGTCAAGGCGCTCTCCCATTACCATGAGGTGCACGTCTACTATGGCGGCCCCTCCGGACCTGTCGACTATTTCTTTTACTTTTTCGGGAGGGAGGTCGTTGACAGTGTCTTTAGCGCCGGCCTGGACTATTTTTGAACCCCGGCCCTCATTCGCGTCGATAACGTCGAAATGGCTTATGACCCGTATGCCTTCCCTTTTTCCGGCGGCCACTGCCCGGGCCGCCTGTGCCACGCGTTGGTCAGGGGCCACGTTGAGAATCGACGGCGCGAGTATCGGGCTGCCGCCGGCGACCAGCGTGTTTATTGTCTTACGTACGGGACAGGCCCTATCGCGCCCCACGCATCGCAGGGTAACGGTCTCGTCATCTTTTATCAGGACTTCATACTTTACCCTGAAACCGTTAAACGCGATACTGCATGGGATCAGCCATCCCTCATTGCCTTCAATCCTTTGTTTTTTACTGAAATCAAGCGAGTAACGGGCCGGGCCTTTGGGGGTACTGATAACCGGGAAAAAACGCATATCAATAATACCAATCATGCCGGTGCCGGCTATATAAACGCTCATGGCTTCAAGCGCTTTATGCGGCAGGAGCCCCTCATAGGCGGCCGGGTTCAGGAAATTCTGTATCTGCAATGAATCTGCCGCGGCCGGCTTCTGTGAGGGAAAGGGTTGGGCGTATGATGTATTTAGCGTAAAAAAAGATACGGCAAGGAGTATCGCGAGAATGCGTTTAAAGGTCATATGATAATCTCCGTTCGCAATGATATCCGCTAAGAAGGTATTATATCGTTTCCGTGTCTTTTTTTTGTCACAGCAGTGTAACAATTGTGTTACAGATATGTCACCGCTTCAAACGCGCGGTTTGCGTTTATGTTGACATATCAGCAATGTACGCATATAATTGTTTAGGGAGAAAAAGGCATGGAAAAGAAATCCAATGAAAATGCAAGCGCCTGCCAGGGGGATGAAAAGGCCGCGGATGAGTATTTTGCATACGTAAGACATGAGCTGTTGAACCGCCTGGCCGTGATCCGTGAGGCGACAAGCCTGATAAAAGACGGTATCATCGACAAAAACACCGAAATGTTCGATAGTGTTCTCGAAAAGGGGTTTAATAAGATAATTGAGCTGAACAAGCTGATCGAGGATCTCCTCCGCACAACGGTTATGAAAGAAATGACCGCACAGAAACGCGAACCTAAAACGCCATAACGCGCGGCCCGTCACGGCCGTCCATAACCATAATCTGTCAGGGCAGGAAGCAGGATTTCAGGAATTCGAGGCAAATCTTAATATTTATTTTTGAGGTTTCCGCCTTGCGCGTCTCAAACCTGTAATAAATCTCCTCTATCCTTAGACGGGATGGGGCATATTTCAGGAAGTCGAAAAGCAGCTTATATCCTTTCAGCCTAAAGCCGGTTTTCTCCGTTTTTCTTGTTACGCACCTGTTCCAGAACGATTTTCTGCATCCGAAAAATCCTCCCATGATATCATAGCTGATATACTCCTTGCCCCGCAGGAGCAGCACGCATTTCCCGAGCACCGCGCCGCTATAGGATAACATGCGCCGGAACGCGCTCCACTCATCTTCTACCGCTATTCGTGAGGCTATGACCAGGGGGCTGCCAAGCCGCATGATATTGACTATGTCTTCTATTTTAGCCGGCGGGTGCTGTCCGTCGGCGTCTATTACTATGAAATAACGCGTAGCGACCAGCCTTATGGCGTCGAGCACACTTGCGACCAGGCCGTGCACCCCGGCGCCGGACCTGTCGAGAAACACCAGGTTTTTGTAGCCGAAGCGTGATACCACGTCCTTTGTCTTGTCTCTTGACCCGTCATCAGATACGAGAATAGCGCAGTTTCTGTAATTGGCGGTGATAAACGTGAGCATCCTCTGTATGTTTTTCCCCTCATTCAGCGTGGGGAGTATTATCGAGACATCGCTGTAGTCCCCGCCGCCTTTTCGGGCCGGTCCGGGCTTTTTGGCTATAAGGAAAGTTATCAGCGAGCGCAGCGTAAAAAGCGTTTCTATGTCATAGCCGTGTTTGCGGAACATTTTCCCTGCTTTTTTCGGGGGAAGGACGCCGCGGGCGGCGGAGACCACGCAATACCCCCCTTTTTTGAGCAGGCGGAACGATTCTTTTACGAGGGCATCGTAGCCCGCGGCACGTCCCGGGCGCTCGAATATAGTTACTATGTCAAACGATTCCCCGGGCAGGCCGGTTCTGTGCGGTTCGGCGGTCTTGTAGTCATATAATCGATGCGCCTTTCGGGCTTCGCTGAGGAGGTTTTCGTTCGTACCAACGCCGAATACATTCAGGCGGTCGGTGTTCCATCCGCAGGCGCCGCAGTTTAAGTCCAGTATTTTTGTGTGTGTCTCTGATTTGCTTTTAACAAGCGAATTGCCTATCCTGTATCTGTCCAGGTGAAACCATTTCTTAAAGGGGTTTTCCCGATTATGCTTAGTCATTTTGTGTTATGTTACCGGGTTCTTTTTTTACGCCCCTCAAAACCCTGAACCCGGGGGTTTCGGCGACTGTTTCAAAATCTTTGTAGTCTTTGAAAGACTCTCTGATAACCGCTTCCTTGCCGTTACCGGCGAATGATTTTTGGATGAACAAAAATAATGAATCGCAGGCGCCCCGGTAAGCGCGGGATTTCAGAATTGCGCGCGATTCAAAATCGGCATGGCTGACGATATACCTGTTGTTTTCTATCTCAAGGGCGATTTCCGGCGATGTGACGTAGAAAATATTATTGCCTTCGAGCGTGTCGTCCAGCCGGTGGAGGATATTCAGGGCTTCACTGTCGATAATCCCATGGGAAATGCCGTATCTGCCAGGGGCGTATGTGCGCATTATATGCAGCTTGCGGTTTATGAAGCCGAGTATGCTGAATAAGGACATTGATAGTATAAAAGCAGTGAACAGGCCCCTGACTGCGACAGGCCGGTTTCTTTCGTACACGAGGCTCAAAAGGCCGGGCAGGAAAATCAGGCCCACAATTCTCATATGCCTGCTCTGGAAAGAGACGTGGCGTGTAAAGCCCCACCCTAATATAACCGCGAATACGCAGAAAAAGCAAACTAATAATACCTTATACCTGAAACACATCTTCCTGTCAAAACAGATTAGCCATAGCAGGGAAATCGTTACGATTGCCAGCGGCAGGTAAAAAAGCCAGTCTTCTATGTGAAAGCTGTAGTGATATCCCGGAAACCTGAATAGCCTGAGCAAAAGGCTTTCCACGGAGAACACGTCACACAGAGGTCCTGACAGAGCCAGGGAAGCGGCTGTCACGAATCCGCAGGCTCCTTTTGTGGAAACAGGGGACCACCCTTTACTTAAAAAAATGAAATGAGCGATGCCTGTCACGGTTATAAGAATCACGGCCAGTGTCGTGATATGCCGCAAGTTACGCGAAATAAGCGCGCCGATTTTTTTTACCGGGTTTGATATCGACGGCAGATCGGCGAAAGTTTCGCTCAGCCTCAGGACGGACAAAACCAGTATAAGGGCTATGAAGCTAATCAGGAACTTTGCGTGTAAAGTAAATCCAAGGAGCCCCAGCGCTATAAAAGCCAAAGCGGCCGGCGGCCGCATTTCTTTATGCCGTAAAGCGAAATAAATTACCCATGGGAGGTATCCGAAAAGGAGCAGATCCCCACCCGTGTAAATGGAAAAAGGCAGGGAATAATACCTCTGGGCGGTTATTATGAGGACTGAGAATATCGCGATAAATTTTGAAAACTCAAGGAAGCGGAAAAGCCGGTAGAGGCCGGCCAGCCCCATAAGATTGCAAATCAGTATAGTGATGATTCTGCTTGCCGCAAGGCCCAAACCTGAAACCCGCTCAATGATACCGGGGATTAAGTATGGCCCGGGTGTCCACGTAGTCATCAGGCGTTGGACATTCTTTGATATATCGTTCATATCAGGAATGTCAAGGCAATTGAACGGCGCGCCGGCCTTCATGGATTTTAATACCAGGAATTCCCATGCGGGGTCTGAATATAAAGCCGTGGGGATCAGGATGCTCATTGCTAAATAGAACAGATTTACCGTTATTATAAGGATTAAGAATAGCGCGATTATGTTGATTTTATGCCAAGACAGGAACGATCCTGTTTTACCTGAACCGACTTGTCGGGAACGCATCCGGATTTAGTCTTCCTTTCTTACCCTTTCGCGGTACCACTTGTCGTTATTCTTGTTATAATAGGCGAGAAAATTGTCGTCCAGGTGCCATATCTTTTCCGAGAATTCTTCCCCTATGGGGTGTGTGTCGGGGTTGGTCGAATCGGTTATCACATAGGCTATTTTTGTGCCGTCTACCCGATATTTGCCGGAATAGGACAGTTTTATGACATTATCGCCGTCAGCAATGGACCCTGTCACGCTGAAAGACCCGTCAGGGGTATACGTGATGATGTCGGTTACGTTTGAGCTCATCATCGAGAATTCGGCGCGCCATGAGCCGATGAGCTTGGCAGGTATGTCCGTTCTTGCCAGCTCCCTGGCGATCATGATTTCAGGCCCGAACCTTAAGAATGCGAACACTGTCACGCCGAAACACAGGAGCACGGTAACTATTATTATGAGCGCGATCAGAAGCGGCCTACCCGAAGCCTCAGGCGGAATTTCAGGAATGCGCGGCGCCGCGTCTTTATCATCAACAAGATTGACATTGCATAAGAGACAGACAGACCATGATTGGTCATATTGTTTTCCGCAGCCCGGGCACAGCTTTAGCATAATATCACCCGCTATTTACAATGCCTTAACATAGTCTCTCAAATAAGTATACCTATATAGCATGATATAGGCAAATAAATTCTTAGGTCCTTTTGGGCGCGGCCACTTGACTTTTTATTAGTTTTAATGTATATTTAGTAAAAAGTGAGTTTGAAAAGTAAGTTCCTAACGGAACAGGCCGGAAAAGCTGTATGAAATTCTTCACAAAAAACTTTCCGAGCGAAAAACAGTTCAAAAATTTTACCATTTATAACATCTTAAGGACGAGAACCGAAGCATCGAGAGCTGACCTCACCGATATAATGAAAATCAACGCAGTATCTATTTCAAATTATACGAATACACTTATTAAAAACGGTTTCCTGGTGGAAAGGGAGATGGGGGCTTCAAGCGGGGGCCGGCCCCCGATTCTGCTGGGGCTTAACAATAATAAGGGTTTTACCCTGGGCCTGCACATAACTAAGCAGGAAGTATCCTCGGTTCTTATGGATATGGGCATGAAGGTCGTCAGGCAATTCAGGGGCTGTATAGGCGAAGGCAGTCCTGCCGGTTCAGCGCTCAAGGCGGTAAATGATTTGACCGGAACAGCCGAAACATCGAAGATAACAGGCACTGCGCTGTGCGCGGACAATGTGCCTGCTGAGGCTCTCCGGGATATTGAAAACGATTTTAACGGCAGGTACGGTGATGTGTATTCGGTAAGGCCTGCTTTTGCCGCGGCTTTCGCGGAAATTACCGTTGAGCGTAATAATGAGGAAGGGGAGGTCCTTTATTCATACGGCGACCTGGGGGAATGTGTACTCGCCGGCAAAGAAACGGTTCTGACTCATGAGGACAGGAAAGGCGAACACACGCAGTACTTAAGGCCGTGGGGGGATGAAATGGGCGTAGCCTCGATAGCGAGGCAAATGATAGCCCAAGGGAAGGGGACGATGATTCTCGCTGAAATTAAAGGAGAGATGGGCGCCATCACACCCCGGGTCATCTTTGACGCGGCGGAAAAAAATGACACGCTTGCCTCAGAGATACTCGAATTTGCCGGAATTAACCTGGGGGTGCGCATTGCCTATCTTGTCAACGTGTTCAGGCCCCGGGCAGTGATCATAGGAGACGAAATAAGGCATGCCGGGGAGCATTTTATAGGCGCGTTGAGGCATAGCCTGGAGAAATTTGCAGTGAAGGGATTGGCCGGAAAGACCGTTGTCGAGTACGGTATCACGGAAGATGGTTACGCGGCTGCCGCGGGGGCGGCCGCTTTAGTTATACGCGAACAAATCATAGGAGTGTGATATGGCGAAAGAAAAAGCATGCAAGATCTGCGGGAATCCGTTCCTTCCCAACAAGTACAGGCCCAATCAGGAGATCTGCTCCAACATCGAATGCCAGTACCAACGCCAGCTGGACAACATGAAAAAGTGGCGTGTGCGCAATCCTAATTACTTCAAGTACAAGGAAGCGAAAGACAAGTCATGGAAAGAGACCTGCCGGGCGAGATCCCTTGAGTGGAGGAAGAGGCATCAGGAGTACCTGAAGCTCTACCGTGACGCTCACAGGGAAAGGCACCGCGAGTACATGCGCGACTACATGAGGAAATACCGCAAGAAGAGGAAAGACCTGGATCAAGGGGATAATATTCACTGAGAAAAATATGCGGGTGTACGGCTGAAATGAAAAAACGTTTATTAATAACAATACTTGTTACAGCCTCCATGGCAGCGGGCCTTGTCGCGGCATATGCGCCGGTTTCCAGCGCCCAGGACAGCAGGTATTCCAGGGAAGACATGGCCAGGTCAGAGGACCTGGCTGATGAGGGCCTGGAACTGTATAAGCGGGGAGAATACGAAAAGGCAAGGGAAGCGCTGAAAGAGGCGTTGATCACTTACCCTGACAACAAGAGGGCAAGGCGTTATTTCGATAAAGTAAACGATGATATCGATAAGGTAAGATTCAGACGCCTCAGGTCGCCGGAACCGGAAGAAGGCGGCAATGCCGCCCGGTCCGATGAGCTTTATAAAGAAGGCGTCAAATTGTACAGGGCCGGTGATTATCAGGACGCCTGGGGGAAATTTAAACAGGCCCTGATCGAGAATCCTTCCAATAAGCAGGCTGCCGGATATTTCGAAAGGACGAATGAAAAAATAGAAGAGGCAAATGCCGGGCTTGCCGAAGAGATCCGGAGGGAAAGGGAGAAACAGGAAGAACGGGTGCGGCATGACACCGCCGAGCTGCTGATAGGCGAGGGCGACAGGCTTAAGGAGGAAGGTGATTATGAGGCCGCAAGAATGAAGTACAGGGAGGCGGCCGCGTACGACCCCGGAAACAGCCGGGCGGAAAAGGCGCTCGATGAAGCAGAGAGAGAAATCGCAAAACAAAAAGAGACAGAAAAGGCCAAAGAGGCCGCGCCTGCCGAAAAAGTCCGAAGGGATGTCGAAAAACCGGCGGTTAAGGAAAGGCCGGCTGTTAAAAAAGAGACCCCCGCGGTAAAAACAGCCGGGAAGGCAAAACCGGACACGCAGGTAGAAGAAAAAAAGGCGGCCGGGAGGGAAAAAGGGATCATTGAATCGGTTGTGGCCGGTATAGGCGGAATCGGCAGAGGATTTATTGACAGGCTGACCCAAAAACGTGCGAAGCGAAGACAGGAGAAGCTGGAACAGGAAGCCAGGAATAGGAAAGAGCGTGAAGCTCGACGGCAAGAAGAGCTCAAGAAGAGGGAGGAAGAGCGCGCGCGGAAAGCGGCGCTGGAAGCGCAAAAGGCAAAGGAGCGCGAGGAGAAGCGGCAGGCAGAGCTTAAGAAGAGGGAGGAGGAGCGCGCGCGGAAAGCGGCGCTGGAAGCGCAAAGGGCAAAGGAGCGCGAGGCGCGGCGACAGGCAGAGCTTAAGAAGAAGGAGGAAGAGCGTGCTCGCAGAGAGGCGCTGAAGATACAGAAGGAGAAGGAGCGTGAGGAGAAGCGGCAGGCAGAGCTTAAGAAGAGGGAGGAGGAGCGTGCGCAGAGGGAGGCGCTGAAGATACAGAAGGAGAAGGAGCGGGAAGCGAAGAGACAGGCAAAACTTAAGAAAAGCGCGAAAGAGAAGGCTGAAAAAGAGGCGCGGGAAGCGTTGAGGCAGGAAGAGCTAAGGAAGAAAGCAGAGAAAAAAGCCCAAAAAGACGAAGCGCGCAGGAAGAAGAAAGAAGAACAGGATTCGAAGCGGCAGGCAGAGCTTGTGGAAAAGGCTAAACTGATGGCCCGGGAAAATAAGGTTGCCCAAAAAGAAAGCAAAAGCCTGGCCCAGAAAATACAGGATAAGCTGCGCCAAAAGGCCGAAGCCATAAAACAATGGAAGGAGAGGCTGCCGTGGCTTATGCATAAAAAGGAACTCGAGAAAAAATCATGGGGATTTTTCGGCGTAAGGGATAAGGGCGTGGAAGCGCTCCTGGACAATGTGCCTGTAAATGGCATCCCTGAGGCGGGGTTGTCCCTGGACGATTGTATAGATATCGCGTTAAAAAACAATCTTGAGCTCGAAGTGGCGATTAAACAGATAAATGCCGCCAAACTGCGCCTGATGGAAGCCAAAAGGAACCTCTTGCCGACGCTTAAGATAAAATGGGAAGAATCAACGGGTAAGACCGGCGGGCGGCATTATTACGGCAAGAAAATACTGGGAGAATACAAACAGCCGATTTTTCACGGCGGAGAGCTTATATATACCGTAGGACAGAACGCGATAAACGTCGAGATACTGAAGAACGATTACGACAAGACCAGAAACGGCATAATCCTTACCGTGACAAAGGCGTATTACAGCCTTGACAGGTCCGTTAAGGCCCTCGGGATACAGAAGAAAATACTTGATATCGCCAAAGAGCTGAACGACATGACAAAACGCGGGTACGACATGAGCGCGGTAACCAAACTCGAATACCTGAACATGGCCTCAAAGTACAACCAGCAGGAGTTTCAGCATGTCTCCGCCGAGGAAGACGTAGAGCTGGCGAGGCTGGTGCTTCAGCAGTCCATGAACACCGAAGACAATGTGGAAATACAGGCTGTAGGCGATCCCGAGATCAAAGACGACATTTCGCTGGATGAATGTTATGAGCTTGCTTTTGCCAACAGGCCCGAGATGAAGACGCAGTTCCTGATGACCGAGTATTATCTTTATGAGAAAAAGATAAAAAAGGCGCTTGACCAGCCCAAGGTGGATCTGCTCGGGTCGTGGGGGCATTCGGTCGAGGATTATGTGGCGCTGGATCATTATGACGGCGGGGGAGCGGAACTGCCGGAACACAAATTCGGTCCCGAATGGTATGTGGGGATAAAAGCGAGCGTGCCTTTCGCCGGGAACAAACTGGAATATTCTTACACCAAAGAAAGATGGCAGCCGAACGTGAGCTCCTTTACTCACGGTTCCGAGGCGCAGACAAACTCTATGGCCGTGGACATTTTAAGCGGTCTCGGGGTGTACGGGGATATAGCCGAGGCAGACGTGAGTTTTGTGAGGGCGCAGCAGGAATATTACAGGACAAAACAGCAGATATCGGTCGAGGTCCAGGAGACATATTTCAGGTATAAAAAGTCGCTTTTGCAGATGGAACTGGCTAAGAGCAAGATAGAATACCAGAGGCGGCAGCTCGATTACGTGAAGGCGCAGAGGGAGATCGGGCAGGGGACGCCTTCCGGGGAACTGGACGAGCAAATGAGGATGGGCGAGGAGGAGTACTCGGCCGTGCAGTCGAAAACCGATTACTGCACAGCCGTAAAATCGCTTAATAACGCGATCGGAATAATAGACTATTTCCCTGTTGAGGAAGCGGAAGCGGGGGATGCAAAGGGGGACCGTTATGGGAGAAAATGAGATAAAAAATGAAGGACAGGAAAAGAAAGAAAGCGCGAAGAAAAACAGGGTGAGCGAAATAGCGGAGGCGTGCGTTTCCCGCTTGAAAAAAGCGGGCGCCGCGCTTAAGGGCGTAGATGCCGCGAAATTGAAAGAACTATGGCCCAGGAAATTCGAGAAAAAACACATTTTCATTATTATCGGAATCGTCCTGGTTGTTTTTGTCGTGATAAAAGGGGCGCTGAACATCAAGAACGTGCTTTTCGGCAGGAAAAAAGAGGCCGCTGTTTATGACGTAATAAGCGAAGGGCCTCCGGTAAAGGTGTACAAGGTGAAATACATGGATTTTAAGGACACGCTCCCTGTCCTTGGCACTATCAAGGGATACAAAGAGGTGCCGTTAAAATTCCAGACAAGCGGTATCCTTGAAAGTTTTAACTTTGAGGAGGGCGAAAGGATCCAGGAAGGGGACATCATCGCGAACCTTGAGCAGAGAGACGCGCTGCTTAAGCTTAAATACTCTGAGCTCGATTATGAGCTCGCCAAAAAGATGTTTGACATAGGCAGCATAGTGGAGGCGGCCCTGGAAAAAAGCCGCCTCGAATATGAGTCCGCCCGGAGCGAGCTTGAGAAAACCAATATTTACGCCACCGCTGACGGCCTGTTGGGCATACAGGAAATAGACGTCGGGACGTATGTGACCCCGAATGACAAAATAGGCATGTTCGTGGATATCAGCAAGGTGTACGCGGAATACGACGTGATCGAGAAGGACACCGCGAAGCTGAAGCTCGGGCAGCGCTGCGAGGTGCTTGTCGATGCCCTCCCTAATAAAAATTTCAGCGGCACCCTCGATACCATCTCGCCT
>JBDRBZ010000093.1:0-14825 GCA_043822175.1 Candidatus Omnitrophota bacterium | reverse complement strand
CGCATATCGTGATACTGGAGCTGCTCTATGAAAAGGAATCGTGCATGATGCGGGAACTGGCCGAGGCCCTCGGCCTCACGATGGGCGCGGTGACGGCGATCGTGGACAGGATGATCTCCATGAAGCTGGCCAGGCGCGAGCGGTCGCGGTCTGACAGGCGCGTGGTCAGGGTGAGCCTTCTCGCCAGGGGGAGGACGATAATCACCGGCATGCGTGAAACGAGACGCCGGATGATCGATGACCTGTTTTCCTTGCTGTCGGCCGCGGAGAGGGCAGAGTATTTGAGGCTTTTCACCAGGGTGACCGTTAATCTGAAGGCGCGGCATGAGAAAAAATAAAACATACCTGTTATACGCGTTTTTGGCGTGTCTGGCGCTGTCCGTATCGCGGCCGGCCGCAGCGGCGGACGCCGATACGGCGCCGCGTCAGGAACCGGAAATCGTTTCCATCACCGAGTGCGTGAAGCTTACGGTGGAGAACAATTTCGATGTCAAGCTCGCTAAGCTTGATTTCCTCATAGCCGGGACCGAGGAAAGCTACGCTGAAGCGGTTTTTGACACCTTTATCCAGGGAGACGTTAATTATACGGAGGACAGGCTCCGGCCTCTGTCCGTGTTCGGGTCAGAACATTCACGGACCAACGTATATTCAGGAGGGTTTACCAAAGAATTGCCCACAGGCACAACACTGGATTTATCGTTGTCTGATACGAGGAGCTGGTCTGATTCTTCATATGTCTCCCAAAACCCGGCGCATACGGCCGAAGCGACTCTCACGGCCACGCAGCCGATCGGGAAAAACTTTTTTGGGTATGTGGACAGGCAGAATATAACCGTTACCAGGCTCGCGATAATGAATTCTGACCTGGACACGAAAGACAGGATAGAGGCAGCCATAGCCGAGGTCGAGAAGGCTTACTGGCGCTGGGTTTTGTTAAAGGCGAGCCTCGTTATTTATCACGAGATGCTCGAGAAGGCCAGGCATCTCAATGAGGTAAACAGAAGAAGTTTTGACATGGGGCGGATAGAAAAGGGCGACCTGTACGCGTCCGAAGCCAACGTGGTAATAAGGCAGAAAGATATGCGCATGGCCGAAACAAGGGTCCGCAACTCGGAAGAGAGGCTTAAGCTTATCATGAACATGGACGCGGGCACGCGTATCGATACGCGTGCCGTGCTCAGCCATCACGAGCTGAAGGTTACCCTGGAGGATTGCCTTGAGACGGCCTTCGCCGAAAGGCGTGATTATAAAAAGGCCAAGAGGGACGTTGAAATGAAGAATATCGTATTTAAAATGAAGGCGAATGAGCGATGGCCGGAGATAGACCTGGTGGGCACCATGACGATGAACGGCATCGATTCCGGCGTGGATGAGGCGATATCCAATCTTGTGGATGAGACAAACGCCAGATACTACGCAGGCATACAGGTGTCAATCCCTTTAGAAAACAACAAGGCCATAAGCGAGTATGATAAGGCAAAGTTCAGGAAAGAAAAAGCCATTGTGGACGTGAAGAGGGTGGAAAGGGACATCGTGACGCAAATCGGCAACGGCCTGCGCGACTATGACACCTATGTGATAACAATGCAAAGCCTTAAAGAGGCCGCCGAACTTCAGGGCGATAAACTGAGCGAGGAGGAAAAGAGTTTTTCTTACGGCAGGTCTGACACGAAGTGGCTTATAGATTACCAGCATGATTATCTGCGCGCCCGCCTTGATTATCTTTTGGGTATCTATGATGTCGAGGCCTCCCGTATCGACCTCGAGAGGGCGATGAATATACTGCTCGAAAAATACAAAGGATTATTATGAGCCTCGCGCGTTTCAGCGTCAACCAGTCGCTGTTCATAAATCTTGTGTCAGTCCTTATAATAATAATGGGCACGATCGTGCTCATAGGCCTCAACAGGGAGATATTCCCGAATGTGGCGTTTGATGTCGTGACGGTCACCACGACCTATCCGGGGTCAACGCCCCTTGACGTGGAAAAGCTCATCACCGTGCCTATCGAGAAAGAGGTCAGGGAAGTCGACGGCATAAAGGAGATGAATTCCACTTCGGCCCAGGGCGTTTCGCTCATATACATAAAAATAGACCCGGACGAGGATAATAAGCAGAAGGTGGTGCGGGACATACAGAGCGCTGTCGACAGGGTCGGGGAAATGCCGCGGGACGTGGAAGACCCTATAGTGACTGAGGTCACGAGCGGCCAGTACCCTATTATAGAGGTATCACTCTCCGGCGGCATGACAGAGCAGGCCCTGCAGAAGCACGCTGACAACCTCGAGGATATTCTCGAAGACATTAAAGGCGTCGCGCGCATACGCAAATCAGGGTACAGGGATAGGGAGATACAGATACTGGTTGATCCGGATAAGATGAGCGGGTTGTACGTGTCGATGGACGAAATAGAAGAGGCCCTTGCCTCGCGCAATATCAGCGTGCCGGCCGGCAGGCTCGACACAGATACAGTTGAATACAGCGTAAGGACCACCGGTGAATTCCTTACGGCCGGGGAGGTGGAGGACGTGATAATCCGCGCAAACGATTCCGGCAACTGGCTCAGAATCCGGGATGTCGCGCGCGTTGTCGATACCTTCAAGGACGAGGATATCATAAACAAGACGCTCGGCACAAGGTCCATCAACCTGATTGTGCTTAAAAAGGAGTCTGGCGACGCCCTGGCCATAGTGGATCAGGTCAAGGTGAAATGCGGCGAATACCTGGCCCACCATAAGGACGGCCTTAAGATATCATATGTCAACGACTACTCATTTTTCGCGCGCCGCCGGCTGGGTGTCTTGAGAAATAACGCCTGGTTCGGCGGTGTGATAGTAATCGGCATACTCCTTGTGTTCTTAAGGCCCAGGATAGCGCTTATTACATTTCTCGGGGTGCCGGTGGCCTTTTTCACCACATTCATTGTCATGAGCATGATGGGAGTAACCATTAACATGATAAGCATGTTCGGGCTCATAATAGTGCTCGGGATGCTTGTCGATGACGGGATTATTGTGGCCGAAAACGTCTATAGGTATATGGAGGAAGGCATGCCGCCGCGTGAGGCGGCCGTAAAAGGGGCGGATGAGGTAACGGGCGCGGTAGTTACCGCGGTCGGCACGACCATCGCGGCGTTCGCGCCGCTTTTGTTCATGTCAGGAATAATCGGCAGGTTTGTTAAAAACATACCGACGGTGCTTATTATCGCCCTGCTCGCGTCCCTTGTAGAGGCCCTGATAATCCTGCCGTGCCACCTGGCTGATTTTGTCAAGATTAAGCGGGACGCGAACGGCAAACCGCTGTCCCTGGCCAAGGATCTGCCGTGGTTTAAGCGCCTTATAGCGTTTTATACGCGGGTTGTCGAAGCCGCGATACGCAGGAAATATCTGGTGGTGATGGGTTTGACTGTTGTTCTGGCCGCGGCGTTCATCGCGGCATTTTCTTTCATAAAATTCACGCTGTTCCCTTCGGCAGGCATTAATTATATTTTTATAAGGGCTGAAGCGCCCATAGGGACGCCGCTTGAGAAGGTGCATGCGCTTATAAAGCCTGTCGAGGAGATCGTGGCGGCGCTTCCGGCGAATGAGCTTGACACTTACGTAACGACCGTGGGCAAGACAGAGGAAGACAGGCATGACCCGTTCGCGGGCCAGGCAAGCAATCTCGTGCAGGTGAGTGTCTACCTCACGCCGGAGCAGGACAGAAACCGCGGTGTGGACGAGATCATAGCCGAGTTAAGGGAAAAGACCGGGGATATTAAAGGGTTCACGGAGCTAAGGTTCGATAAGCCGCAGTCCGGGCCCCCTGTGGGCAAACCCGTCGAGGCCAAAATACGGGGTGAGAATTTCAGCGTCCTTGATGAGATAGCCGGCAAAATTATGGGGTATCTCGGTACGGTGGAAGGGACCAACGATGTAACGTGGAATCACAAACCCGGCAAAGAAGAAATCCGGGTGGAAGTTGACCGGGAGAAGGCGGCGATGGCCGGGCTCTCCGTGCGGCAGGTGGCCAAGACCGTGAGGGCGGTCTTTGAAGGGGGTGTCGCCACTGAAATAAAGCCGGTGAAAGCCGAAGAGGAGACAGATGTCACCGTCAGGTTTCATGAGGATGACAGGGATGACATGGAAGTATTTGAGAATATCATGGTCCGCAACCGGTTCGGCAACCTCATACCGCTTAAAAAAGTAGCCGAGATAACTAAAGTGCCCGGCACTACCAATGTGTACCACCTTGACGGTAAGCGGGTTGTGACGGCCTCGTGCAACATAGACACGAATAAGGCCACATCCATGGAGGTTAATACCAGGCTCGCGAAGGAGTTTAAGGATATATCCAAGGAATACCCCGGATACTCGATAAAATACGCGGGCGAGCAGGAAGAGTCGGTCGAATCCCTGCAAAGCCTGCTTAAGGCGTTCTTCTTCGCTTTTCTTATCATATACCTCATGCTTGCCTCATTTTTCAGGTCGCTCATACAGCCGCTTGTGGTGATGCTGGCGATTCCCTTCGGCATAATAGGCGTGATATTCGCGTTTGTCCTGCATGGCCTGCCGTTTTCCTTCATGGCGATAATGGGCATTGTGGGGTTAAACGGAATTGTCGTGAACGACTCCATAGTGCTTGTCGATTTCATAAACAAGCTACGTATGTCGGGCATGGCCAGGCGGGATTCCATTATAAAGGCCGGCCAGATGAGGATAAGGCCGGTCATACTTACGACAGTGACCACGGTCGGCGGCCTCTCGACGGTGGCGTACGGTATAGGCGGCAGGGACCCCTTCCTTGTGCCTATGGCTGTTTCCATCTGCTGGGGCCTGCTTTTCGCCACGGTTCTGACCCTTATCATTATCCCCTGCATATACTCGATCATCGATGACATCGCGCTCAAGATGACCCATCGTTCCAGCATGATCGATGTCGCCAAAGTAGACGGCTAGCTCCGTTCCCGTAGACGGGTATGATATAATAAGGCCAAGTATGCGGAGAAAGATAATACTTATAATAGCGGTGTTTGCGGCGGCGGTAATCGTTTGCGCGGCCGGTGTGGTGCGGCATTACGGGTTCACGGAAGAGGGCGCGTCTGCCTTAGCGCGTTGGGGGATTGAGACGGCGCTCGGCCCGTGCGGGATCAGGGCCGAGAAATGGTCCGGCACTGTCGCGAAGGGCATTTTAATCGAGAAACTGGAAATCAGGCAAGCGGCTTCGCTGCCGGATAACGCCATTCTAAAAGCCGGAAAAGTAAAGATAACGTTATCCCCGTTATCGCCGTATTTTTTTGACATAGACCTGCATAACGGGAAGATAACGGTATCAAATGCCACCTCAATTATTGCGCAGGGGTCATTAAATGATGGGTTTATAAATCTCGGTATTTATGCGAAAGACGCCGATGTTAGGGATATCATCCGGTTGTTAAGGGCCGAAGGGCTGTATGCCCGGTTTCTTTCGGGCATTGTCGGTGAGGCAGACCTGAAGATAAGAGGAAAGGCAGACGAATGCGATATTACGGGTAAACTTGATATCGAAAGCCTGCGCCATACGATGGGCAGGCTTTCGGCGTGCCGCTTATATCCGGACCTGCATATTGTATCGCGCGCGGGCGGGTTTAAAATATACGGCAGGATCGTTATAGATAATGGAACTTTATCTATCGCCAAGAGCAGGACAGATATTATTCTGTCGAAAAGCGTTATTCTTTTCAGGGGCGAGCCGGCCAAAGCGGAGGTCAATATAAACGGATCGGCGAAGGTCGATAATATAAAAATTACGGTAAGCCTTGGCGGCAGCGTCGATGATCCGGATATATCTTTGAGGTCCATGCCGCCTATGCCCGAAGACAGGCTCCTTCTGATGCTGGCCACGGGCAAGAGCTGGCAGGAGGCCGAGAAAGAGTTTGCGGAGGGCAGGGTGCCGGCCAACTTTGTTAAGGACTTTGTGAGCTTTTTAATGTTTTCGGGTTCTGATGACTTCAGCATGGACAATATCTCGTTAAAATATGACGACAGGATGCAGGGTGTCGGCTTTAAACAGATGATTTCCGAAGAATTAGGCGAGGTTTCGGTTGAGGCCGGGAAAGAGAAGATTGACGGCGGTGCCGCGGCCGGGCCCGGCAACGCCGACGATAAAGTTACGCTCAAATACAAAAAAGAATTTTAATAAGGAGGGTTGCCATGAGCTGGAAGACAGGGATTATCATAGCGCTTCTGCTGCTACTGGTAATTTTTACGGTTCAGAATTACGCGATAGTGGAGATTAGATTTCTCCTCTGGTCATTTAAGACGAGCAGGGCTATAATAATATTTATAGCGGTGCTGGTAGGCGTTATCACAGGGTATGTAATTGCGCGCCGGTCCAAATCCGGAGAATAATTTTTGCGGGGCAGGATTACAGGGAAAGGAGACTTCGTATGAACCTCTTGATTCTTCTTCTGACCATAGTGGTATCATTTATTGTTGTCAGAATAGGGGCGATAGCGTTTCAGCTTACGGGCCTGCCGTGGTCATTGTCCAAGTTCCAGGCGCTCTCCTGTTTTACGGGGACCGGCTTTACCACAAGAGAGGCGGAACTTATAACAGGCAACCCCCAGCGGAGGAGCATAGCGTCATTCCTGATGGTGTTGGGTAACGCGGGATTTGTCACGCTGATAGCCACGGCAGCCAATTCTCTCAATCCGAACACGCTTCTTTCCCAGATCCAGCTGCCGTTTCTGCACAAGTCGATTCCGCCGTACGCGGCGGTGTGGATAAAGATCGGTATAATCGGCCTGGTATTTCTGGTGACATACAGGTTTTTTAATACTTCGAGGCTGGGCGATATACTGACGGATATCCTGAGGCGGCGGATCCTGAAGCGGGAGATGGTAAAACGCGTGTCATTCGAGGAGCTTGTTGTGGCTACCGGGGGGTATGGCGTGTCAAAGATAGACGTTTGCGGCAATAGCCCCATATTGGGTAAAGCATTGAGAAACTCGGAACTCAGGGATCATGATATATCAGTCCTCGCTATTGAGAGGGAAGGTATTATTACCCCCAACCCTCCTGCTGATACGAAGATACTCTTCGGAGACAAGCTCATCTGTTTCGGCAAGACCGGCGACATTCGAAAAACCCTCTGCGAACCTGCGTAAAGGCGGAGGCGTAAACCTTGCTATTACATGAGGCAAATACTTTATCGACAGCCAAATGATTTGCGGTATAATACGTCTGGAGGTGTAATAACATGAGGTTCGATAAATTTACCACGAAGGCGCAAAGCGCCGTAGAGGAAGCTATTAATCTCGCGCGTGACCGTTCACAGCAGGAAGTTGGACCGGCCCATCTGCTCCTGGCCCTTATCAAGCAGGAAGGCGGTATCACGGAGGCGGTTTTAAATAAAATGGGGATAAGGGTCTCTTCGCTTGCCAATGAGGCGGATGCCCTGGTATCCAGCATCGCGTCGGTAGAAGGCGACGCGGCCCAGGTCCATTTCTCGAATGATATGCACAACGTGTTAAAAGCGGCCCACAAGGAAGCGTCTTCGCTTAGGGATGAGTATGTTTCAAGCGAGCATCTGCTCCTGGCGCTTCTCGAGTCAAAGGACAGGGAACTCCAGATGCTCCTCGGGCGGCACGGCATCACGAGAAACGCGGTGCTCGAAGTGCTTAAGGACGTAAGGGGCACGCATACCGCGTCAGACCAGAACGCCGAGGAGAAATACCGCGCCCTTGAGAGGTATTCGAGGGATCTGACCGACCTCGCCCGCAAGGAAAAGCTTGACCCCGTAATCGGCAGGGATAACGAGATACGGCGTATTATACAGGTATTGTCAAGGCGTACCAAGAACAATCCCGTGCTTATAGGCGAGGCCGGGACAGGGAAAACCGCTATTGTGGAGGGCCTCGCGCGCAGGATAGCCAATAATGATGTCCCGACGTCTCTTAAGAACAAAAAGATCATAGCGCTCGACCTGGGCGCCCTTGTGGCCGGCGCTAAATTCAGGGGAGAATTCGAGGACCGTCTCAAGGCAGTGCTCCAGGAAGTGGAAAAGTCCGAAGGCGCCGTTATCCTTTTCATAGATGAACTGCATACGCTTGTCGGCGCAGGCAAGGCCGAGGGGTCGATGGACGCCTCAAACATGCTTAAGCCCGCGCTTGCCCGCGGCGACCTGCGCTGCATAGGCGCGACGACACTGGACGAGTACCGCAAGAATATCGAGAAAGACAAGGCCCTCGAGAGGCGGTTCCAGCCGGTTTTTATCGGCGAGCCTACGGTCGAGGATACTATTTCCATATTGAGAGGGCTGAAAGAGCGGTATGAGGTGTTTCACGGAGTCCGCATTAAGGACAGCGCGCTTATAGCCGCGGCGACCCTGTCGAGCCGTTACATAACAGACAGGCATCTGCCTGATAAGGCGATCGACCTGATGGACGAGGCAGCGTCCAAGCTCAGGATCGAGATAGACAGCCTGCCCACGGAAGTGGATGAGATAGAAAGGCGCCTCATGCAGCTTGAAATAGAAAAACAGGCGCTTAAAAAAGAGAAAGACGCGTTATCCGGGGAAAGGATGAAAAAGATAGACCAGGAAATAGGCAATCTTAAGGAAAAGTCCGGGGCCATGAAGGCCAGGTGGAAAAGCGAAAAGGATATCATAGAGAAAATCCGTAAAATCAAAGAGGATATAGAAAAACTCAAGATAGAGGAAAATCGGGCCGAGCGCGTCGGAGATCTGGACAAGGTCGCTGAAATACGTTACGGCAAACTCGTCGAAGCGGACAAAAAGCTGAAAGAAGAGAACAGTAAACTGCCGAAGCTTGAGGGCGGCGGCCGCATGCTCAAAGAAGAGGTCACCGAGGAGAATATCGCCGAAGTGGTGTCCAAGTGGACGGGTATCCCGGTAGCGCGGCTCATGCAGGGCGAGGTCGAGAAGCTCGTGAAGATGGAGGACTGGCTCAAAGAGCGTGTTGTGGGCCAGGACGAGGCAGTCGAGACCGTGTCCAACGCGATAAGGAGGTCAAGGAGCGGCCTTAGCGATCCCAACAGGCCGATCGGCTCTTTTATATTTGTCGGCCCGACGGGCGTCGGCAAGACGCACCTCGCCAAGAACCTGGCCGCGTTTCTTTTTGACGACGAGAAAGCGCTTGTGCGCGTAGATATGTCCGAATACATGGAAAAGCATTCGGTGAGCCGCCTTATCGGCGCCCCTCCCGGCTATGTCGGCTATGACGAGGGGGGGCAGCTCACTGAAGCCGTGAGGAGGCGGCCTTACTCCGTAGTGCTGTTTGACGAGATAGAGAAGGCGCACCAGGACGTGTTCAATGTGCTCCTCCAGATACTGGACGACGGCCGCCTTACAGACGGGCAGGGCCATGTCGTAAATTTCAAGAATACGATTATCATAATGACGTCCAATATCGGCAGCCAGGTTATACAGGAGATGGACAGCGAAGAAAACATAAAGAAGGAAATACAGACGCTCCTCAAGGCCAGTTTTAAGCCTGAATTCTTAAACCGCGTCGATGAGATAGTGATATTCAGAAAACTCAGGGAATCGGATATAGAGAAGATCGTCGCCATACAGCTTAAGGATCTCGAGTCAAGGCTTGCCGAGAGGGATATTCGCGTAACTTTTACGGATAAGGCCGGGAAGGCGCTCGCAGAGGAAGGCTTTGACCCGGCGTTCGGCGCCAGGCCGCTTAAGCGCCTGATACAGCGGAAGCTCTACGACCTGATAGCGCTTAAGCTCCTTAAGGGCGACATAAAGGACAAGTCGTCGCTGAAAGTTGATTTTGATTCCGGGTCCGGCAAATTCGAAATCGAGAAAGGGAAATAAGCATGTCCAATAAGGATTATTACGCCATACTCGGTGTGGCCGAGAATGCCGCGCTCGACGATGTAAAGAAAAAATACCGCGAAATGGCGATGAAATATCATCCTGACCGGAACCAGGACAATAAAGAGGCGGCCGAGAAGAGGTTTAAGGATATATCAGAGGCGTACTATGTGCTGAGCGACCCGAAGCGGCGCGAAGAGTACGATACATTCCGTAAATACGGCGCCGGATACAGCGGCCAGTTTACGGGCGCCCAGGGGTTTGATTTCGAGGAGATACTGAAAGCGTTTTCGGGCGGTTCGGGCAGGCGGTACCGTACGGCACGCTCAGGCCGCGGCGGTTTTTCAGGCGGGTCGTTTGAGAGCATATTCGATATCTTTAACCACATGGGCCAGGGAGACGGCTCCGAATACGTGTATACGTCCCAGCCGGGCGGCGGTGATGGATATTCGGCCGCCAGACAGGATACTGATGTGCAGGCCTCGCTCCCTGTGCCTGCCAATGTGAAGGCCTCGGGCGGTACAATAAACTTCGCATACGGCGGCAAGAAGATTACCCTCAACATAAAACCCGGTACCAAGCCCGGACAGAAGCTCCGCATGCGCGGCCAGGGCAAGCCCTGCCCGTGCTGCGGCCACACCGGCGACCTCATCATCACGATCAAGTGACCCGTCTTTCGCTTTTTGCCCAATACCAAAAGCACCTACACTTCTTTGACACAATTGTTACTTTCCTGTGACACACACAAAGCCTGTTTATGATATAACCTATACGTAAGCTAAACAGCGAGGAGACGCTGATGTATAGGCTGAAAACACACTGGCTCGTAAAGACAGTTTCTGTGTTAGTGATTATTTCTTTTATCACGCTCGATATAGCGTGGTCACACCCTTCCGAATTCTCGAAAAACACAAATGCCCTTGCCGCCGAAAGCGTGTTCCAACAGGAGATGATGAGCCGCCTTAGAGGCAGTTTTCAGGGTTCTATCATTAGCAACATACGCCTCATGTCCATGGTCATTGACGTGGCGGAATATGTCCTTGGGGATCCAAAGGGCGGTAAAAAACCGTTGCCCGAACAGCATTTGTATTGCGTCAACCAGGCCGAGACAATAATGGCGGGTAACAGGATGCCTGCCCTGCGGGAAGTCGGCATAACACGGGTGGCTTACAATGAAAAAGAAAATGTGGCGCTTCTGCGGTATGAGGATGGTAAGAAATCCTATGTAATACAGGTGGCGTTAAAGGATCAAACGGCTGAACGTAAACTGGTCGGATACGACTTTCTCATAAACGACAGATTTGTGATCAAGTGCGCTGAGGAGGAAAGAGCGGTACCTGAGCCGGGTATCGCCGAGCGAAGACATGAAACACCTGATCAGGCTGAAGGCATGAAAGAGAAGGGGCAATCGCCGCGTCCGGCCCGCAGGGTTGTGGTCGTGGGAGGCGGCGCCGGCACAAATTTCTTCTCCGAAGTGGTTGACGGGCTGGGGTGGCAGATAGACAGGGTGCTTACCCCGTTTGACGACGGCGATAGAACTGGGCTGATCAGGGCTTATATGTCTACAAAACTAAAAGAGAAAAATCACAGCATTGATTTTTTTGCCGTGGGGGATCTTACCAAAGCGCTGGTGGATCAGGCGAGCCATTCCATAGCAATTCAGAAGATCATGGAGACAAAGCTTAAGGACAGCCCCACGCTCGTTGAGCAGGTCAAAAGCGCCATAAAGGCGGTTGAGGAAGAGGCGAAGAAGCCGGAACACCAGGCGGAAAATTATGGTGTGGACATACCCGAGTTCGAAACATTTAAGATTAACCTCCTTGAGCTTGCTGAAGGCTTTGACAGAGATTTCATGGATTTTGGACTATACGCGCATGAGATAAAGAAACCGCATTCATTAAGGCATCTCATCTACCTTGAATGTTTCTGGCAGGCTTTTCCTGAAGGTCAGCAATATGAAACATCTGTCAGAGACGGTACGAGTCGTTTTGTGAGGCTGCTTGGCATAACAGAGAGCAACGCGTTTTTAAGTTCTGTGTCCAAAACTTTGGGGAAGCTCGTGGCCGAGAGAAAGGACCAAGGGCCTGTGGTCGGCCAGAGCAACATAACTATTGACGAGAAACTGGGTCTTGTGCAAAAACTAACATTTGATACGGGTATGCAAGAATTCCCGGATGCCAATACGCGCGTAATTGAGCTGATAGACAGCTTGAAGCCGGGCGATATGATAATTTTAGGACCCGGCAGTTTTTATACGAGTGTAGTCTGCAACCTTCTTCCGGAAGGTATGGTGCGCGCGATCGCCAAGGCAAAAAGGAGAGGTGCCCTCCCTGTTTTCGCTTTCAACCCCATATATTGCAATGAGACTAAAGGGATACAGGAAGCCGGATTGCCGCCTTTTGTGGAAATGACGCGTCAGGTTGAAAAACAGACCGGATACAGGTTTGACGATCTTTTTGCTTATTGCATAGTTAATGACGCCGCCGTGAACTCGCGTAATGTGATAAATTTGATGAGCCGTAAAGGCTCAATAGGCGGCGACAAAAAATTCGATGATCCGCATAAATACCGCCACGGGGTTATCGAGGGTAAGGACGATCTGATCAGGTATTTCGCAGCGCACGGGTATGATACTACGGTAATATCCGGCAACCTCATGACTGTAGTTACTGCCGGTGAAAAACAAGAGGCCAGCTATAACCCCGAAGTTTTCAAGTCAATACTGGCGGCCATGGCTGAGGATTATGAGGGATCCGCGATTCCTGAAATAATGCTTGTGTCCGACACCCATGCCACGATAGACGGGCTTATCAGGTTTAAGGCGACAATGCCCGGCAGGAAGATATTCAATAACGGTGATATGGTAGACCGCGGGGATGAACTTTGGAACCTCATGCGGCTCGTAGACTATTTCACCCTGGGTGACCATGAACTCTGGGCTATCGGGGCGTGCCTCGGTCATGATTATCTTTTAGCCCTGTGGCTGAGATCTCTCTACCGTTACCCCGCTACGACACGCATTCTCGGAGAAATGGGACTGGATGAGCTGATTGACAGCGATCGCACCCGATTATTCGAGCAGCTGAAACAAATAGCCGAGGAACAATATAGTGACACAGACTTAGAAAGGCTGAAGGAGCTTATTGAGGCAAAATATGGGGGGGCCAAGAAAAAATTCAAAGGGTCAGACAGCGTCGCGGAACATCTCATGTTTGTAATTTGGCTTAAAGTGGCGCACAGTAAAGTCAAAGCGCTTGTGGATAGATGGGGCGAGCGGCGTGTGCCATCATGTTTCCTTGATATGCAGAGGGACATAGAAGATCTTCCGCGGGAGGCCAAAGTGGACCGGTTCGATCTCAGGCTTACGGAGAAGGAAGAGAGGGTTTTAAGGGATTTTCGAAAGGCATTCCTTAAAAAGAGGCCGGATAAGGAGCAAAAACCCGGGGCCAGAGGCAAAACCGATGACAGCAAGTCTCCGGCCAATCTTGCGGCTCATTTTCTTAAGGGCAGGGTATACCAGATCCTTCAACCCCTGCCGGACATAACTGCGAATGATATATTGAGGGATAACGGCGTGAGTTTTTATAAGCCCGTGGCTCATTTTGAGGCAGATCAATCTAAGGCAGAGAAACCTGAGGCAGCCTATCCTAAGGCGCTCTTATTGCATGCAAATATTCCCATGGACAATCTTGGAAATCCGGTTAATCTTCTCGGAGAAGCTGTTCCCATGGAGGACCTCCGGGCCTATTTTGATCATCTGAACAGGAACCTTGCCGCGATCGAGGAACGTTTCAGGATGTACAGGGACCGGATGATGATAGACGGTGAAATAAATGAGGATTTCTGGGATTTCGATCTCGAGGAAGGACAAAATCTTAAGGTCAGGAATCCGGAAGAATTCCTAATGCTTTTGGCGGACAGCGAATATTCGCCTCTTTTCGCGCGTAAACAAACGCGTATCAGGACCAATGTAGATGTAAGCAGTGAACCCGATAACCGGTCGTATGTTTTCTTGACGAGGAACTATGCCCAGAAAGAGGAAATGGAAAAGGCAAAGCTCGCGACTGGTGCGGATATCAGCAAGGTAAAACAAAATCTCACGAGGCTTTATGGGCTCGCGGAGAGCGATTTTACAGAATTTAATGGCGCCCTCTATCTTGCCAATGACGGCGTGAATGCGAAAATTGCCGGGAAAATAGCCGAGGCATTCGGTGTGGACACGATAATCCTCGGGCATATAGGAAGAAACAAGAAAACAGGCGAGCCGGCGGGCTTCGCGAACGGCAGGATATGGATGATAGACGGTTCATTTGCCAAAAAGTCGGGCGAAACCGGAGAGCTTGCGGCCGAGGAAACAGGGGGATTTTTGCTTTTGAGGAAGAGGCAATCGGCGAATGATCCCGGCATGACATCAGGGCGCCTTGCCACGTTAGAAGAAGTGCTCAAAAACGAGAAGAATATTTTTAACGCTGAAAAAGCCGCGATAATACCCGAACTTACGGCAAAAGAGCTCTTATATTTTAACGCGAAATTGAAATGGAGGGAAGTGTCTTTGGCCCCGCTTCTTTTGCAGGACCTTTTAAAGATGACGGGTGATCCGAAGGCGGTCTGTACGCGTAAAGACTGGGCCGTCTTATATGGGGGCTTATCCCTGAAAGATAAAGAAAAGCTGATTGAAAATATCAGGGAGGCATTAAAAGGTGATAAGATTAGGGAGGCATTAAGAAAGGTTGGATATGATGTTAATAGCGCGAAGACAGGTGTTGATGGCGCGCTGTTAAAAGCGCTTGCCGAAATTCCCGAGAATGACGACCCGCGGATCCTCTCATGGCTGAGCGTCAAGCCTAAACGTTTTATACTGCCTGTGTGGATGGCGCTGCCCGGGTCGACAGATTGCGTAATAGCTATGCGCCCGCGTGTGGCAGAGCTTACCCCCGAGACTATAACCGCGACGGTTAACTCCTCGCTTAGTGAGGTATTCGCCAGGCCGGCCGAGCCGGACCACACTATATATATAG
>JBDRBZ010000092.1:0-3806 GCA_043822175.1 Candidatus Omnitrophota bacterium | reverse complement strand
GCCATGCAGAGCGCGTATCAGCTTTCCAAGATGGGCGGCACCATATATGTAGCGGCCCTTGTTACCGTATCCCTGGCGCGTGAGCTGGGGCCCGTACTGACCGCCCTTGTGGTTGCGGGCAGGGTGGGGGCGGCTATAACCGCACAGCTTGGGTCCATGAAGGTTACGGAGCAGATAGAGGCCCTTGATACCATGGCCATAGATCCCGTAAAGTTCCTCGTGGTCCCGAGGTTCCTTTCCCTGGTGATTATGCTGCCCATACTTACGGCTTACGCGGATATGATCGGAAGTTTCGGGGGTTATGTCGTAGGTGTCTTTAGCCTGAAATTAAACCCGGGGCTATATGTGGATACCGCCGTACGATTTTTGGAGTTGAAGGATATCTATACAGGATTATTTAAATCCGCCGTGTTTGCGGTCATTATCGCCATGGTGAGCTGCTACCAGGGGCTTACGGCCTCCGGCGGAGCTGAAGGCGTTGGAAAGGCCACCACTGTGAGCGTAGTGACAAGCTTTATCCTGGTCATCTTCGCGGATTGCGTTGTGACGGGAATATTCTATTTCGGGAACATGTAACATGGATAAAGAACCTATCATAGAGATCAGGGATCTAGTTAAGAGTTTCGGTCCGCGCAGGATATTGGACGGTGTCAACCTGGACATCTATAAAGGCGAGACATTGGTTGTTATGGGGGGCTCCGGATGCGGCAAAAGCACCCTGCTTAGGCATATAGTAGGCTCGCTTAAGCCTGATTCAGGCAAGGTGCTCATGAAAGGCAAGGAGATATCAGGCCTCAGGACGGCCGAACTGGATGAGTTAAAAAAAAGTTTCGGCATGATGTTTCAGTCGGCGGCCCTGCTTGATTATATGACGGTTGAGGAGAATATAAGCCTGCCTTTAGTCGAGCATACGGACCTGGACCCGGAGGTCATAAAGATAATGGTAAAGATGAAGCTTGAATTGGTGGGACTGAGGGGTTTTCAGGACCTGAAGCCCAGCCAGCTCTCCGGCGGCATGAAGAAACGCGTAGGTATCGCCCGGGCCATAGCCATGGATCCGGAGATGTTATTTTGTGATGAGCCAACCGCCGGCCTTGACCCGATAGTGGCTGCTGTGATCGACAGGCTTATCGTGGATCTCAGCAAGAAGCTTATGATGACCTCAATAGTTGTGACGCATGATATGCAGAGCGTATTCCGCATAGCTGACAGGATCGCCATGCTGCATCAAGGCAGGGTTATAGCGCACGGGACGCCGGATGAAATACGCTCATCAGACAATGATCTCGTTAAACAGTTTATCGAGGGCAATCCCGACGGCCCTGTAGCATTTTTGAAACAGGGGGACGAATATATAAACCAGTTAATGGAATGAGGGGTATTTATGAAGATAATATCTAATGAGTTTAAAGCCGGCCTGATGATCATAATATGCATTATAGCGCTGTTCGCCCTTACCCTTACCGTGGGGGATTTTAATTTTTTCGAGGAGGGCTATAAGCTTGATGTAAAATTCAATTTTGCAAGCGGCATAAAGAAAAATGCCCCCGTGCAGTTGGCCGGGGTTGAGGTCGGGACCGTCAAGGATATCCTTATTAAATACGGGCCCGAAGGGACAAAGGTCATCCTGCAGCTCTGGCTTGACTCTTCCGCCAAGGTGAAGACGGATTCAGATGTGTACATATCAACAATGGGGCTGATGGGCGAGAAGTATGTGGAGATCACCAGGGGGTCAAATGAGGCGCCATACCTGGAGCCGGGCAGCATGGTTGTGGGAAAGGACCCTATAATGATGGAAGAGGTCATGGATAAGGCCGTAGCCGTGACAGATAACCTGGACAAAGAGATACAGCTTCTTATGCAGCTTACGGAAAACGTGGATAACACCCTGCAGGCGAACAGGCCGGACATAGACAGGATCGTGGATAATCTGAAATCGGCAAGCGATAACTTCAAGTCCTTTACCGATGACATAAAGAAAAACCCGTGGAAACTTTTAATAAAGACGAAGCCCAAAAGAGACAGGATCAGGGATGACGGGACCTTGGGCAATAAGGGTGTTATAGGGGGAGGTAGATAATGATCCGAAAGCTATCCGGTGTTTTATTCGCGTGTGTCCTGCTTCTGTCGGGATCCGGCGCGCAGAACGTATTTGCCCAATCCGTAAACGCGGCTGAGATCATTCATGTTGCCGGGGATGTTACGGTGAAAAGCGTTGCCGCGAAGGCGTGGGCCGCGGCCGAGGTAGGCATGCAGGTTAAAGAGGGCGATACGATCAGGACCGGCCCTGCGTCAAAGGCCGAGCTGGCATTCGGCAAGGACCTTAGGAACATAATAAGCGTCTTTCCAAACAGCCAGCTTACGGTAAGCGCGTTTCAGCCGGGACTCGTTCACCTGACAGAGGGCAGGGTCTTCACATTGATCGGCAGGATTGAGAAAGGATCCACATTTGAAGTAAGGACGCCGACCGCCGTGGCAGGGGCAAGGGGCACGGGCTGGGAAACAGCCATACAGCGCAAAGAGGCCCAGACCACAGTAAAAGGTTTTGAGAGAAAGATATATGTGGCCGGCCTGGACGAAAACGGCAATCTCATCGGCAGAAAAAATATTACGGCCGGTTTTAAATCCGTAATCAGAAAGCATAAGTCGCCCGGCGCGGCCAGGCGCCTGGACAGGGCGGAGACAAGACAGTGGAAACAATGGAAGAGTTCGGCAGAAAGGCATACAGGCGCATTCAGAAAACTTAATAAGAGGACGCAGAAGCCTGCGATAGGCACTACGGACATCCAGACCTCGAGCGTTAAAGAGGCCCTGTCAAAGCGAGAGCCGGTCAAGATTAGAGAGACCGCCATAAATAAGGTCGATCTTCGCCCTAATATTCTGGCAAGCCCGGTCCTGCGCGGACGTGAAAAGCAGATCGAAAGAAAGGTCAAAAAGGCCGACGACGCGCAAAGGCGCATAAATGTAATAAACAGGGTCGAGAAGAGGTTGATAAGCACAGACCAGAAGAAACAGGAAAGGCGCATAGAACAGCCGTCGGATAACTCAGGGTTCAGGACATCGATATCCAATGATTAACCTGTCAGCCTGATTTTGCAGGGCGAGATGACAATGGTCAGGGGAGCATAACAGATAGCGAGGGGTTTCATGAAATTAAAGAGATTAAACCTTATTTTAATGGCGGGGGTACTGGCTGTTGCGCCTTATTGCGCGAAGGCGACCGAGATCGAGAAAAAAGAGGCAAAAGGCCAGCAGGCGCAGGAACACGAGCTTCAGGAATTGCTAAAGCCGCAGAAGATCCTGCCGGGTGAGCTCATACTCTACTGTGATCTTTACGAAGGATACGATAATAACGTTTATCTGAATTCCTCCCGCAAGGGGGACCTCTATTCAGAGGCGGCCCTAGAGCTTGGCTACAGGAAACCGTTTGCGAACGGCCTTGATGCAACCCTGAGTTATTACCTGAGCGCGATCAACTATAATGAGATGACGGACTTTAGTTTTTATGACAACAATCTTAAGCTGGAAGTTGACAGGGACATATTTGATTCTTTGTTCAAGCTGGGGGTGAGCAATAACGTGGAATACATCTATTACCCCAAGGATGAAGATTCGATTTTCTACGCGTTGAATTCGGAGGTATTTATCCAGCACAACTTTACCAATGACATCTACCATAGGCTTATCTACAGTTTTATGGCCAGGGAATATGACAGCCGCAAGGCAGAAGACGGCAGCGGCGTTGATAAATCCGCCGAGCGCAGGGATCTGCGCAATGGCGTGGCTCACGAGCTCAGAGCGGTACT
>JBDRBZ010000091.1:0-11144 GCA_043822175.1 Candidatus Omnitrophota bacterium | reverse complement strand
ATGGGCCTCAAACGGTTGTTCCTGAGGAGGAAAAGCCGCCGCCGTCAGAACTTGTTTATCCGGCTATCGATGAGGTCTGGCAGGGAATTGAGATGGAGGTGCTTTCAACGGTCGAGTACATGCGTAAGGAAACAAAAAATAGTATCGCCATGATATTTATTTCAGGGTTTAAATTTTCGCATACTGAAGAGACGATTGCCAGGGATTTCGGTATACCTTTCGGAAGGATAACTCTTCCTCTTCTCGAGGGCATAGAAGGCGAAAATAAAGACATGTTTATGCCCGTTGCAGCGCTTATCTATGATACGCTTCAAGGGGCTTTTATGAATCTTGCCCCGCGCAAACTGACCGAGCGGGATATCAGCACCTATAAGCCGGTTGCTGCCTGCGGTCTTTTCCTCCTGGGCGTTATATTTTTCGCTCATTTTATTATCGCGGGAACGGCCGGTGATCTGTCTAAGCGGGCCGCGGGCCTTCAGAATGAGGTCATGAGTTATGGTTTTAAGGGATCCAGCGGCACGACGAAATCCCTGCAACGGGAGAAAGACCGCCTTAAGGGCAAAGTATCGTTTGTGAATAATGTCGCAGGTAACAAGTTGTTCTTAACCGAGAAAATGAGCAGGCTCTCCAAAGACATTACGTCCCACGCGTGGGTAAACACAATCTCGTTTACCAACGGTACCTCGAAAGAAGGGAAAGGGCTTAGGATAACGGGTTCTTTGTACGTGTCGCCCGATAAGGGCGTGGCAGAGATAAATGAAATACTGGAAAATATGCGGCGTGATGCGCAGTTAATGACGGGTTTTCAAGATGTGAGCCTGGTTTCGGCTACTACAAGGACTTTCGCTAATATCGAGATAGTCGATTTTGAGATATCGCTGAGGTAGGAAATATGGCAGGGGCTGTCGACATAAAAATATTGCGTGAATGGCTGGATGATAAAAGGCATGTAGCGCTGGTTGTCGTGCTGGTCTCGGCGGCGCTTGTGGGTTACGTCCTTATCTTCGCGGTCGACATGGGGCGTTTCCGCGAGGTGCGCGCCTCGATCGTGGAAAAGAGGGATAATCTTTTTACGGCGAAAGCGCTTACGGCCCAAAAAAATTGTGTAAATATGTTTGATATGCGGTATAATGTAGCGAATGTAGATGTCACGCAATGGCTTATTCATGTGGTGACTAATACGGCTGAAAGGGCATCGGTTTCAATAAGCCTTGTGAAGCCTGTCGAACCCCGCGAGGATTCGGGGTATGTTTTCACGAGGATACTTGTTGAAGGCGGGGCATCATATGACAATATGGCGCGTTTTATCGCAAAGCTGGAAAATAACGAGAAGTCGATAATCATCGAGGAATGTTATTTTTCGGCAAAAGATATTTATAAAGAGGACATGGATTTTGAAAAGGACTTTCAAAAATCCGGCAACAGTGACACGTCATTTTACACAGGCAGACTTGTGAGTTTCAGGATGATAGCGGCCTGTCTCAGCCAGAAGAGGTAGCAAGGTATGAAGACGCTCATGTTGACGGGCGTTCAGAAAAGAATCGCCGTAGGGCTGGTTGCATTAGCGGCGCTTATTATTACATTCGGGATCAGACAGGCTGTGGCCGGTATGGTTATGACAAATCTCATGTGTGACGGCAGGAGCATAGCAAACGTCAAAAGCGGCGTAATTAATAATTTCGCGGATATCATCAGGACGAATGTGGTTTATGAGGAAAGCGCCGGCAGAAATCCCATCCAGAAACCCAGGAAGATCGCTGTTATCGAAAGAGAGGAGAAATTCCCTTCCGCGGGCAGGGGTAGCGGGAATAAGCCTGTCTCAGGGGTGGCTTTTGTCCTGCAGGGTATCATGTATAGCGGCGACAGGCGTATCGCTGTTATCTCGGGGCAAACTGTTGAAGAGGGCGAGGAAGTGGGAAGCGCCCGGGTAGTGCATATAGGCAAAGACGGTGTGACTTTAGTACAAGACGGCATAGAAATAAAACTGTCGAGGTGAGAATGCGGAAAATGCTGGGGCTTTTTACATTTATGCTAAGCGCGCTGACCGTTGTATTCTGCTCTGCGCAAAATATGAGTGAGCCGTCCGTTGCGGCCGGGCAATCTGTCGCAGCGGCTAAATCCTCCCCTAAAGCGGATATTGGCGAAATAGGCCGGGAAACAGAGGGCAAGACCATATCACTTGATTTTGAAAACGCCTATCTCCAAAACGTGCTTAAGGCCTTTTCCAGGCAGGCAGGCATAAACTTTATCGCAAGTGAATCTATCGGCAACAAGCCCATAACCGTTTATCTCGACGGAGTTACGGTCGACCAGGCCATAGAGTCCATGCTTGACGCCAACGGGCTTACTTTCGAAAAACGATCAGAGAACGTTTATCTCATTAAACCGCGTAGGGGCGAAGCGGGCGCTGATATGCAGCAAGGTATGGGGGAAAAGTTCGAGACCCGGGTATACCGCCTGGCTTATATACACGTTTATGATATGTCCAAGGCCGAAAGCGGTGGTTCGGATATGCAGCTGCAGACCGGCACGACGTCGTCTGAAACGAGCGGTTCCTCGGGGGCATCCGGCACATCGGAGGAAGTAGAGATCATTAAAATTCTCAAAACGCTGATGTCACCCCAGGGCAAGATACAATCCGATACCATTACCAACAGCCTTATCGTAACGGATTACACGAGCAAGTTTGAGGTCATTGAAGATGTGATAACGCAGCTGGACATCGAGCCGATTCAGGTCGTAATACAAGCCGAGATTATAGAAACAACGACCGGTGCAGTGAAGAGGATAGGCCTAGAGTATGGTACCGAGACGCAGACGGCAGCCATTCAGTACGGCAAAAACTCGAACATTACCGGTTCGGTCGACCCGGTAGCTTCGACGCCGTTTCCGTTCAGCGAAAGTTTTATTAAAGATACGTTCGGCAAAAATCTGCTGAATGACGGCACTTTTTCATACGGCACCATTTCGGCTTCGAGCCTGCAGGTCGTGCTTAAGCTCTTTGCCAACGATTCTGACACAAAATACCTCGCAAGGCCCAAGATCATGACATTGAACAATATGGTCGCGGTTATACGCATATCAGAGAATACCATGGTAGGTACAACGTCGATAGCCCAGGAACAGAGCAATAACGTCAGCACCAGCCCGGAGCGGGTGCAGACCGGTATTTTGCTTAAAGTAACGCCGAGCGTTAACGAAAAAGGCGACATTTTCATGTATCTTGAGCCGTCTATATCGCGGGCGACGGCATCCACTTTCAACACTAACTATCAGGACCCGCAGGACAGGAGCGCTTCATGCACTGTGATGGTCAGGGAAGGGGAAACAGTGGTTATCGGGGGGCTCATGGAGACCGAAAACGTGGAGACGCTGCGCAAGATCCCGTTTCTGGGCGATATTCCCATACTGGGCGAGCCGTTCAAGTCGCGGTATAAAAAGGCCGAAGATACGGAACTCATTATCTTTATAACCCCCCGTATTATCAAGCGCGCGACCAACACCGAGAATCTCATGTCGCGATATGATACCGAGAGAGAGTATGTGATAGACCAGATGCTTGACAAATATGACGCTAAAGGGAAAAAGAAATAAATTTCGGGGAGTATTATGGCAAAAGCGGTAAGAAAGCAGCTTGGGGAGATACTGATCGAGAGCGGGCTTATTACCCAAGATCAGCTGAACGAGGTGCTGACGCTGCAGAAGCAAAGTAAGGAAAAGAAGCTGCTGGGTGAAATGCTTCTGGATCTGGGCTATATTACCGAAGAGGGCCTGGCCCTTTCGCTGAGTCAGAAGCTGGGCCTTAAATACATTACATTCAGTGACGGCAGCCTTCAGATAGACATGGAGCAGGGGCTGCAGAATGTGATCAGCGAGAAATTCGCGAGAACCAATCTGGTCCTGCCGCTTAGAAAAGCCGGCAATGTGCTTTCCGTGGCCATATGGGACCCTCTCAATTTTGTAATTGTGGATAACATGAAGCAAATGTCAAGGCTTGACCTTGACATATCGTGCAGCACAAAGCAGGATATCATAATAGGCATACAGCAGCTCTATTCGGGCAAAACGGTGGGCCCTGAGAAGGTGACGGCGCAGGCACAGGCTACGCAAAAGGTTCATGGGCAGAAAGGCGCCGCTGACGGCGGGGTAGAGGAGCTGAAGGAGAAGGCCGCAGACGCCCCGGTCGTGAAACTTGTGTCCAATGTGCTGCAGAGGGCAGTGCGCGAGAAGACAAGCGATATTCATATAGAGCCGCGTGAGCAGGGTCTTGCCATAAGGTACAGGGTGGACGGCATTCTGCATGAAATAGAACCGCCGCCGCCGCAATTGGGCGCGGCAATCGTATCCAGGATAAAGATACTTTCAAGACTTGATATAGCCGAGAAAAGGCTGCCCCAGGATGGCGGGTTCATGATAAACGTGGACGGCAGGAATATAGATTTGCGTGTATCAACCATACCGGTTGTTTACGGCGAGAAGATCGTCATACGTATCCTTGATAAGGGTAATGTCGATTTCAGGATAGCCTCGATCGGTTTCAGCCCCGAGGACCAGAAAAAAGTTGATGCCAACATAAAAAAACCGAACGGCCTGATATTTGTCACGGGCCCCACAGGAAGCGGTAAAAGTACGACCCTTTATTGCATTCTCAGCGAGATTAAGTCCCCCACGAAAAATCTTATTACGATAGAGGATCCTGTTGAATACAGGATGGATACTATCAACCAGGTCCAGGCCCAGGCGCATATAGGCCTCGATTTCGCGCGCGGACTCAGGGCGTTTCTCAGGCAGGACCCTGATGTGATAATGGTCGGGGAGGTCAGGGACCTGGAGACAGCCGAGATATGCGTCCGTTCGGCGCTCGTAGGAAGGCTCGTCCTCAGTACCCTGCATACAAATGATTCCGTAGGTTCTGTTTCAAGATTGGTTGATTTCGGTATAGAACCGTTTCTGCTGGCCTCCACACTGAATATGATTATAGCCCAGCGCCTTGTGAGAAAGTTATGCGACTGTAAGCAGCCGCTGAAACTGGACGCCAAGACCATTGAGCTGTACGGCCTCCAGGGAAAGACCGTATACGGGGTCAAAGGCTGTAAGGAGTGCAATAACAGGGGATTCAGGGGGAGGGTAGCTATTTTTGAGATTATGTGCGTCGACCGTGACATACAGCGGCTGATCGAAAAAAGAGCTGAGGCTGGCGCAATACGTGACGTTCTCGTGAAAGATAAAGGGATGAAGACCTTGAGGCAGGATGGCCTTGAGAAAGTTAAACAGGGGTTAACCAGCCTTGACGAGGTCCTGTCCGCCACCATGGATGTTTCGTCATAGGGATGCCGCATGCCTTATTATATTTACCAGGCGCGTGACTCGAATGGCAAGCTGATAAAAGGCGAAAGCTACGCGTCGACCGAACGCGAAGTTCTGAAAATCCTCCAGCAGGAAGACAAATTAGTCCTTTCCATAAAAGTAAAACCCGAAGTCAGTAAAGCCGCGCCGGCCAAGCTGCGCAAAAAGGTGCGGTTTATAGACCTCGTGCATTTCGCCAACGAACTGGCTATACTGCTGGAAAACGGCGTACCGATAATTGACGCGTTTGACATTGTGCTGAAGCAGGTTGACTGTTTGCCGCTCAGAGTCGCGATTGAAGCTATAAAAAAAGACCTTGAAGCGGGTTTGTCTTTTCGGGACGCTATCGATAAACATCCCAAAGTGTTCAGTGAGATGTGGAGGGATATGATAGAGGCCGGCGAGGTTTCGGGGCAGCTCCCTTTTGTGATGAGGCAGATTGTCAAATTCCTGGAATTTGCCGAAAATGTGCGCAAGAAAACCGCAAGTGCCCTCATGTACCCGTCAATGCTGGTAGTGGCATCCATGATAACGATGGGTATATTCGTGTTTAAAATAATCCCAACTTTTCAGGACATGTTCTCGGGTTTCAATATGGAATTGCCCAGGCCTACCCTCGTGGTTATCGCTATCAGCTACGGTTTCAGGAGATATTTTATTTTCGTTGCTATTGCCGTGAGCGCGGCCGTCTTTCTGATAAAGAGGGGGCTCAGGCGGCCGCATATAAGGAACATATTCGAAAAAATATTATTCAGGATTCCGGTGTTGGGCGGTTTTATGCTTACTGTTTCGGTGCAGAAATTCGCTTTTACGCTCTCATTTCTGATGAAAAGCGGTATCCCGATAGCTAAGGCGCTCAGTGTCGCGATAAAGGCGGTAGGCTTTCAGTCTCTAGCCGAAAAACTAGAAGAGGCTAAAGCGAAAGTAATGGGCGGGCTGTCTTTGTCCGATGCCCTCAGCCAGACTGAGCTGTTTTCCCCGCTGGCCGTGCAGTTGATCCTGGTCGCGGAAAAAACGGGCAACTATGCCGGCATGCTTGAACAGATTTCCACATACTACGACGAGATCATCGACACGTTTATCGGGAAATTTACGACATTGCTCGGTCCTATAATACTCCTTTTTATGGGGCTTTTGATAGGCGGGATGGTAATCGCGATGTTCCTCCCGATGATTAAGATGACAACCATGATATAAGAAGGTTTTTGATGATTAAGGGCGCGTTTAACTCTACGACTGAAACAGTATATAGGGGATTTACAATTGTCGAGATAGTGATGGTGGCTTTTGTTATAGGGATAGTAGCTGTCATAGCCGTGCCGCAGTACAGAAAATTCGTGGAGCGGTCCAGGGCCGCCGAAGCGGTAAGCATGCTGAATACGATCAGGAGCGCCCAGAGGGTTTACAAATTGGAATATAATCAGTATATGAGCTCCGTGAATTATCTGGTCCACATAAAAAAACCCACGCTAAAATGGTGGGATTTTGAAATCGAGAACGCGACTGGTAGCAGTATGACGGCTAAGGCCAAAAGGACTTCGGCAGACGGGGGGGATGAGGATGAGTATATAGAACTTGAATGGAATGACTCATCCGGTGCAACATGGTCCGGTACCCACCCCGGTACGCCTAAATAAGCGGTCCTGTTTTGGCGATATGAAGGAGTCAATATGTCACAGCATGTTTTTATTAGGGTTTGGTCAGAATTGGATATGGACCTCATAAAGAGGCATACGCTTATTGCCGGTGACCCGGCAGGCGACTGCGCAAACTGCAAAGAAGTCGGGATTAACATACAGGTTTCAAAGAAGTGCCCGAACTGCGGTACGGAGTTCAAGTATATAGCGACCAGGCTCCAGAATAACCCTTCGCAGGCCCGAAAACTCAAGGCAAAACGTCCGGATCTCACCGCCATTGATCTCAGTGATTATAAAGAAGCCTACGGCCGCAGCCAGGCGCGGGACCTTATGGGGGGCTGATTGCGCATGCCATGGGGGTGCTGTGAGGACTTTCCGTTTTATTCAATTAATGGCTGTGATCAGTGTTGTCCTATCAGTGCCGTATCTTGCCGGATTTATCAACAGACAGTATAATGTGGCTACGGGCAAGGATGAGCTTCTCATTGTTTCGACGCAGCAGGAGAAAAAGATAGGTTCATCGGTTGCTGAAAAGGTGGAAAAGAAGTACGCTGAAACGGATGACCCTCTGGTGCAGAAAAGAATAGAGGAAATAGGCGCGAGGATCGCTCATGTCTGCGAGCGCAGGGATATTGCATACAGATTTAAGGTGCTTAAAGCCGAGAAAGAGGAGGAGGGGAACAACGCGTTTGCGCTTCCGGGCGGGTATATATTCATATTCGAGAAGTTTGTCGAAACCCTTGGCAGCGACCAGGCTATAGCTGCGGTGCTTGCGCACGAGGTAGGCCATGTGGCGGCAAAACACAGTATCCAGAGGATGCAGTCAGGCATAGGGGCGAATCTACTGATGCTGGTTGGCGCCAGACTGGCGAATGACCGGGCAACCGTTGCTGAGGCAGACGACGCGATCAATCACATGATGTTTGCTTATTCCCGGGAGGCAGAGTTAGAGGCGGATATGTTATCTGTCAGGTACATGAAAGCTGCGGGTTTTTCGCCTGAAGGGGTTGTGGAAAGCCTTGTAATGATGAGGGATATCAGGAAAAATGGCCCGATCAGGAACTATATTTATTACAGGTCGCACCCGTATCTATCCGAGCGCATTGCCGCTGCCAGGGCAGAATTGCGCGGAAAGTCTGATTTCGACAGTTTTATCAATATTCCGGAAGGGTCATTGGAGCACTAGAAGATGAGGGGAAGACCGGTAAAAATTAGAAACGTGCGCGGCAATTTCAGGGTAGTCAAGTTCAGTCCGCGGGGGATACGCGGGCGGCCGGATATGATAAAGATGCGCCTTGAGGAAGCCGAGGCAATACGGCTGGCCGATAATGAGGGAATTAGCCATAAGGAGGCTTCGGCCCTTATGGGGATATCAAGGCAGACCTTCGAGCGTGTGTTAAAGCGCGGCCGGCACGCTGTCAGCGATGCCCTGGTGAATGGCAAAATAATCATGATAGAGGGGGGTGCTTACAGGAAGGTTGAAAGCCGCGTTACATGATGCGGTGAAAATGGGTTGAAAAAGGCCGGTGTCTGATGTAAGATAAAGCATAGAGGTTAAATTTTTTAAAAAGGAGGACAGATGAAAAAAGTTTTATTTCTTCTCATAGCGGCCTCACTGGTCTTAGGGTTAACAGCCTATGCGGATGATGAGGAAGGACGTCTCGAAAAGCGTGTGGATAACAGTGTCAGGGTGATTAACGAGATCATGGAAATGCCGGAAAAAGGCATCCCCAAAAATCTCCTGGAAAAGTGCTCGGCTATCGCTATATTTCCCACGACCCTTAAGGGAGGATTCATATGGGGCGGCAGGTATGGACAGGGTGTAGTGCTTGCCAAGGATAAGGCTACCGGACAGTGGAGCCCGCCCGCGTTTTTCACGATAGGCGAGGTAAGCTGGGGCCTCCAGATAGGAGGACAGGCCATAGATCTTGTGCTCGTTATCATGGGCGATAACGCCCTGAAAGGTCTTTTAAAGGATAATTTCACGCTTGGCGGAGACGCTTCTGTGGCTGCCGGCCCTATAGGGCGCGATACATCGGCCGATACTGATCTCCTGCTTAAGGGCGGCATATTTTCATATTCCAGGGCCAAGGGCCTTTTTGCCGGGGCTACGCTAAAAGGCGCGGTTATGACCCCTAATAATGTTGCAAACAGGACGTATTATGGCGACGATGTAAGCGCGAAAGATATTCTCGTAGGGGCCAAAGTGCAGGCCCCTGCTAATGCCCAGCAGCTTGTGGATGCTCTCTTGAAATACAGTAAATAAAATTGCCGACGCAGGACATTATGAATATAAACATCAAATACCTTAATGAAAAAGATCTCTTTGAAATGCAGGTGGTGGATGCTCAATTAAGAGCCCATTTCCTGCTGTCCCGTGAAGTTCTCAACAAGCTGAGATTGACGATAGAAAAGGCGCTTGTCGAGAGCCATAAAGAAGACAAGAGCGAAGAGAAACAGTGAGTTGGTTCAGGGCTGTGGGCTTTGGGCTTTGAATTGAGAGTCCTCCGGAGCCATGCCATCGTGTGACTTTGTAGGGCGTGGGAGGAATGGCAAGGCGAAAGCGGTCTAATTAAACAGGAGGTAAAACATATGGCTGATATTTTAGTGGAGAAGCCGTCCAAGGAAAAGCTGGCAAAAATGGGTGTGAGCTCATGGCCTATATGGGAAAAAGAAAAGTCAAAATTTGACTGGCACTATGATGATAAGGAGACCTGCTATATCCTGGAAGGAAAAGTGACTGTTACGGGGAAAGACGGCCAAAGGGTCAATTTCGCTGCCGGCGATCTTGTCGTCTTTCCAAGCGGGCTAAGCTGCGTATGGGAAATACACGAACCCGTCCGTAAACACTACAATTTCGGATAATTCGTTTTTACCCTGTTTTATGAAAATAGACCGTCTGGTCAGAAAATCAAGAAGCTACAGGCGATTCCGGGAAGGTTATAGGGTTTCAAAAAAAATCCTGCTCGATCTTGCCGAACTCGGCCGCCTGTCTCCGTCTATGCGCAACCAGCAGGCGCTCAAGTTTTACCTGTCAAACACCGGGGCGGCGAATAACCTTATCTTTCCGGCACTTCGCTGGGCAGGGGCGCTTAAAGATTGGAACGGGCCCTGCCCAGGAGAGCGGCCGGCTGCCTATATTCTCATACTGGGGGATACGAAGATTAGCAGAGATTTTGGCCCTGACCATGGTATAGCGGCGCAGAGCATGCTGCTGGGGGCTGTAGAGAGGGGCCTCGGGGGATGCATGATAGGGAATATTGACAGGGGGATGCTGCGTGAGGCCGTTAATGTCCCGGCACACCTCGAAATACTGCTTGTCGTGGCCATAGGAAAGCCGCATGAAAAGATAATACTTGAGCCGGTTAAAGACTCCGGCGGGACGGCATATTATAGGGACGGATCAGGCGCGCATCATGTTCCGAAAAGGCGGCTTCGAGATATTGTAATCCGGTAAGGATCACCATGGCAAAAAAACTGATATCGGTTATCGGCGGGCATTCATGCGGCGAAGATATTCATGCGCTTGCCGAACATGTCGGCAGAATCATTGCCGAGGAGGGTGCGGTTCTTGTGTGCGGCGGCCTGGGCGGCGTAATGGAAGCCGCGGCGAAAGGCGCCAGGGCCGCCGGGGGCCTTACGGTGGGTATAATACCCGGCGAGGATAAGAAGGAGGCCAATGAGTTTATCGATATCGTGATCACAACCGGCATGGGATATTCCAGAAACACCCTTGTAGCCGGCACAGCGGATGCCGTCGTGGCGCTGCCAGGCAAATACGGGACGCTGTCTGAGATCGGTTTTGCGCTTAACGCCGGTAAGCGGGTATACGGCTTCGGGACGTGGGATATTGAAGGAGTCAGGGCGCTTAAAGACCCTGAGGAAATGCGGATTCTGCTTAAGGGGAAAGGATAGGGTATGGACGATATTACATTGTTTGGTTTTACCGTATCGGCGTGGATATATGCGCCTGCGGTATATTTTGTGTGGGTGAGTATACTGCTTCTCCTGAAAAAAATGTTTTACGGGCACATACAACGGCTGGCTGAAAAGACCTCGTCAAAAATAGATGATATATTTCTGGGGGCGCTTGATCTGCCGCTTATCCTCCTTATTTTCGTAAGCGGTGCCGTTATACTTGACAGGATAGCCCCGCTCAGG
>JBDRBZ010000090.1:0-3253 GCA_043822175.1 Candidatus Omnitrophota bacterium | reverse complement strand
TGGATGAGATGGTTGACGATAAACAGTCGGCTGTCACGGGTGTGTACCTGAAGACGCTGGGCGATGTGCAGGGCGCGGTTGTTTTCATGTTCAGCCGGGAATCCTCACTCAAGCTCAGCGACATACTGCTTTCAAGAAAGCCCGGCGAGACAAAGTTTATAGACGAGAAAAGCCAGTCGGCCTTAAAAGAACTGGGCAGCATACTCACGGGCGCGTTTTTTTCGGTGCTCGCGGACATGATGGGGCTTAAAGTCTTCCACCAGGCGCCGTCTTTTGCAATGGATGACGCCCATGTGCTCATGTACGGTATCTGCGAAGGTGCGTTCGGCGACAGGAAGCAAAGGCTGTGCCTGGCCACGGAATTCATTGAGTCAGGCAGCAAGATATCCGGGTCTTTCGCTTTCATACCAGGGGAAGAGGCCATGAGAAAAATACTGGAGAAACTTGTAACCGGATGACTTAAAACTAGCCTGAATGGCTGGAGGTTTTCTTATGCTAACAGGACTTAATGACAGCCAAAAAGACGCTTTGAAAGAGATGATATCGATAGGCGCGGGCAACGCGGCTACGGCATTATCCCAGATGCTGGGGAAAAGGATCGACATAAACGTGCCGAAAGTGCATATGGTCTCCGTTGACAGGGCGCATGACGTGTTCGGGGACGCCGAGTCGCTTATCGTGTCGGTATACCTTCAGCTTCTCGGCGACGCTTCGGGGGTGATACTGTTTTCGTTTAAGAGGGAGGACGCCTCGCGGCTCGCGAACGCGCTTCTGGGCAGGGAACAGGCAGGCGCGAACATGCTAAATGAGATGGCCCAGTCCGCTCTAAAGGAAACGGCTACTATCCTGTCAGGCGCGTATTTAAGCGCCATAGGGAAGATGCTTAAAATGCGGCTTTTGGTTTCCTCGCCCGGCCTTGCCCAGGACATGGCCGGCGCCATGATCGATGACGTGCTTATAGAGACGTGCAAAGACGCTGATTCCGCGATGATAGCCGATACCGAATTTATCATAAGGGATGAGAAGGTCGTGACGTATTTCTTTTTCATCCCCGATACAGGGTCCATATCCGCGATAATGAAGGCCATGGGTGTAGGCTCATAGGCTTCGGGAGGGGGATATGAGGGAGATGACACAGGACAGGTCCGAGCCGGACGCCGAATTTATAAAAAAGCAGATGGAATTTGTCCTCGGCATGACAAAGACAGGCCTTGACATCATTGACGCTGATTTTAACCTCGTTTACGTGGATCCGGCGTGGCAGAAGGTGTACGGGGATTTCCGCGGCAGAAAGTGTTTCGAGTATTTTGCCGGCCGCGGTTCCATGTGCGAGACGTGCGCTATCCCTGAGGCGCTGGCCAAAAAGAAGCCCGTTGTCAGTGAAGAGGTCCTGCCTAAAGAAGGGAACCGCCCGATACAGGTCACCACGATACCGTTCAGAGACGATAACGGCAACTGGATGGTCGCCGAGATAAACATTGACATCACCGAACTCAAGAGAACAGAGGATGACCTGAAGAAAAGGCTGAATCAGATAGAACGGCTGTATAAAGTCACTTTGGGCAGGGAAAAAATGATATTAAAACTTAAGGCCGAAGTAAAGGCGCTGAAAGCCGATGCCGGCGGGGAAAGCAGGGCCTGACCATGAAGCGCAGATTGGGTTTAAGGACAAAGCTTACGCTCGGTTTTTCCTTTGCCCTGGCGGCAATAACCCTTACCGGTATAGCCATAGGGTATTCATGGGGCTATCATCTGCTGAGGCGTACGGTTGAGCGGAATCAGGGAAAACTGGCTGAATTCGTCAGTTTTCATATTAAGCGGGATATTCTCCTTATGGTCTCGCTTGCCGAAGACATTGCCGGTCTTCGTGACGGCGCGCGGCTTAAGGCCTTTACAGGGAAGAGTGGTGTTTTTGATGATATCGCGCTGACAGATCATCAGGGCGCGATTATTGGCCGCGCGGCCGGCACCGGAGGGGGATTGCCCCTGGCCGGGGAAGGATGGTGGAAGGCATGTTTTGAGGAAGGCAAAACCATTGTCAGTACATCCGGGGCGCCCCCGCGGTTTGTGATAGCCGTACCAGTCAGAGATATTGAAGGGGCGCCTGTGGGTGTATGCGTCGCCATGATAGGGATAAAACGTTTATTCGATTCTTTCTGCAATATCGATCCCGGCGGGACCGGCCATGTGATGGTCCTGGACGGTCGCGGAGATGTCCTGTATCATCCCGGAACCGATCCGCATGAGTTGAAAGGCGTTGGGGAGGGGATAGATACCGCGGCTATGAAAGGTAATAGCGGCACAGCGCTCTTAAAGAATGTCAGGATACATGGCGGTGAAGATATGCTGCTGGCCTGGGAGAGGCTTGATACCGGTGATCCTGCCGGCGCCATTCCTGATTGGATAATAATCGTAAGTATTTCAACGGAAGAGGCATTCAGGCCGCTTGTCATTTTAATGAGGCAGCTTCTGTCGCTTGCCGTCATTCTTATCGCCTTGAGCCTTATCATAGGGTCTCTGTTCGGCGGGTATTTTTCACGCGCCGTAATATCCTTCAAAAAATCCATTGACAGCATAGGTAAAAACGAAACGTTGTGCCCGGTAGATATCAGAACCGGCGATGAATTGGAGGACCTGGCGGATTCTTTCAATTTGCTGTTGAAAAAACTGAATGATTCCCGCGCCGAAATGAAGGATTATACCAGATCCCTCGAATTGCTTGTGGAGAGAAGGACAAAAGATTTGAGGGACTCATTTAATGAGGTGCAGGAGTCCCGGGACGTCATGCTGTCGATACTCGAGGATTCGGAAACGGCCAGGAATGAGCTCGAAAAAACCATGGATAAACTTAAGGAGACCCAGGGCCAGCTCATTCAGGCCGGAAAATTGTCAGGCATAGGAGAGGTGGCCGCCGGCGTCGCTCATGAGATAAATAACCCGCTCACGAGCATACTCGGTTTTGTCCAGCTTATTAAATCGCGGCAGGATACCGGGCCGTCTACGAAGGATGACCTGGAGAGGGTGGAGGGCGAGGCAAAAAGATGCGTAAGGATAATAGAGAACCTCCTCAGTTTTGCCAGGCCCATGCCGTTCACGATGACGGGCGTAGACGTAAATAATGTGGTTAAAGATATGCTAAAGGTTGCCGGATATCTTATAAGTGTCGAGAAAATCGACATCGAAGAGGCCTATTGTGAAGGCCTGCCCATGGTGTGGGGGGATGCGAACAGGCTCCAGCAGGTTTTCATGAACC
>JBDRBZ010000089.1:0-12599 GCA_043822175.1 Candidatus Omnitrophota bacterium | reverse complement strand
GTCAATAGTTTTACAATATTGGGCGTACATTAGCCTTGACAAAATTAAGATTCTATGCAAATTTATATTCACTATACCGCTAATATATAATAGTAAAAAGGGGACATTGAAATGAAGTGCCCGCGTTGCGGAAATGAACTGGTCGAGACAGCTGTCAGGTGCAGGTACTGCCGCCGCCCGTTGAGTCAACGCCCCGGATCAAGAATAAAGCGGCTTATGCCCGAAATAAGGGATATCTTGAGGCGCTTTTTCCTGGAAGGCAAAGATACCGAAAACTGTCCCTGGTCAATCGTGGATGTCATTTTCGTAACCCTGCTCACGGGATATGTGCTCCTCAAAGACCCCCTCGGGATAGGCAGAGAAATCATCGCATTCCTGCGCCTCCATCTGTACATATGCACGCGTGACCCGAGACTGCTCTACTACTTGAGTCTGTACATAAACACGATCATATTCAAGACAGCGCTTATCGCGTTCGTCACCATTTCAGTGCTCATGCACCGTGCGCCGTTAAAGGAATCCCTCCTCTGCCGCGGTCACGGGCCGCGCGGATGGGATCTCAGGTATATGCTGGCGTTTCTCGCCGTTTCCGTATTATTCTGCGCTGTCAACATGACAAACCCTTTAGCCGTGAACATCCCCTTTCTATCCGTGCTAAAAAGCGCCACAATCATCGGCAATGCCGTCGCTATCATATCGATACTCATAGTCGCGCCCGTCATCGAGGAAATATCGTTCCGGGGATTTTTGTTCCCCGCCGTAAACAAATTTGCCGGGACCGGGATATCCATAGTCTTCACGTCTTTGTTATTCACATTCGCGCACTACCAGCAGGTGCGCGCCAGCGCGACGTTCATGATAATTATATTTGCCTTGAGCGTACTCATAACGTACGCCAGGGCAAAGACAGGATCCACGATACTGGCGATAAAAATGCATTTCATTTACAATTTTGTGTCCGTATTACTGGGGTTCGTGAGGTTTATATTCTTTTGATTAAACGTGTCTTTATTTACTGCGCGCTGTCATTAGCGCTCCTCGGCATAACAGCCGGCTTTCCGGCTTACGGCGACGCCTTCCTGGATGATATGATAACGCGCATAGACGACGATATGACGCGCGAACACGCCTATTCAACGGCCGAAAAAAAACTGACCATGCTGGCCGGAAAATATCCCGACGACGCGCGCATAGCCCTGTATCTCGGCATAGCCGAATACGGCCTGATGAATTACGGTGAAGCGCTCGGGCATTTCCGCAAGGCAGGGGGCGCACACCTGACGCGCCGTGAACGCAATCTGGCCAAATTTGCCGTCTCCCACCTGGAGGCAAATCATGACATGCTCGAACTGATGGGGAGGATTAATAATACGGGCATGGCGGGCGGCGTATTCTCCGAAAAAACCACAAACGAAACCCTGCTCGGCCTGCATTCTGAAGCGCTGACCGTCCTTACCAAAGAAAAAATAATCTACCCCGCGCTTGTGCTCCCGCATGTGGTCTGGATACAGAAAAATTTTCCGGATTTTCCATTTATAGACGGCGTGGCCGGGGACATATATTTCTCATCCATGAAATACGAGCTTGCGAAAGACAATTATTCCCGGGCCCTGGAGAAAAAACCCGCAAGCCCTCTTTTCAACGAACGGGTCGCCGACTGCATGGTGGCTCAGGGCGACTTTGACGGCGCGGAAGAATTCTATGATAGGGCGATACAATTGTACCGGGCCGGCGGCACAGCAGACAGCGAGGCCGGCATAAAAAGGCTCTCTGCCGTACGGGGCGCCCTGCCCAGAAAACACGCTGACCTCGACCTCATGATACGCGAAGGTAAATACAGCGAGGCCGAACGCGTCTCGCAACACAGAATAGCGCTTAATCCCGGCGACATAGCGGCAATAACACAACTCGGCAACGTGTACTGGGAAATTGGCAAACGCCGGACGGCCATCTCGCTTTACAGGAAAGTGACAAAGATAGCCCCCGAATACCCGTACGCGCATCTCTTCCTCGGAAAGGCCTATATTTACGAGAATAAATATGACAAGGCCCTTAAGGAATTCGGCATTTTCAGGAAAAACATGGAATCCCTTCCGGCCATGGATGAGGAAACAAAGAAATCGTATATCCGGTGCCTGCACTATATCGCGCACATGAACTCGACCATGAAAGACTACGCTTCGGTCGAGAATCAGTGCGGGAAAATCCTGGAGCTTGATCCGGAAGACCGGATGGCCCACTTTAACCTTGCCATTTCATATTACAATTACCGCCACAACCGCCGCGCGGCGTACAACGAGCTAAAGGCCGTCATCGATATCGACCCTGACTCGGACATAGCCGACCAGGCCAGGTTTTTAATGGAATACATCCGCAGCAACCCCGACAACCGCTTCACCCCCGACTTCTCGTTCCTCTACCGCGAAGACTGACCCGGGCGCTCCGCATGAGGCTTGACCGGGCAGGGTAAGCTCCAATGAAGGAAATAAACAACCCGGGATTGCGTGGCCTGTTCATGAGAAATCTCTGTAGTCACCGCAGCGGTAATACCTTCCATAATTTTTAAATTGATCCTGCACCGAAATTTTCGGCTGTCTATTTCCGCCATTAATAGCAACCTCCGGGTAGCCGTAGACCGTTGGCATAAGGATTTTGCCCGGCCCCGAAGGGGAAAAAATCACATGAAGGCAAAATCCTTATGCCAGCGGTCGGCGCAACCGGCACGGAGATATTGACAACGCCCGGTACATCAGGTATATTGTCATGGAGCGGCATTAGCGGGGATCAGCGGACACGTAAACGCAATAATAAGGGGGTGGAGAATGCGCAAAGTAACGGCACTGGCAATTGTCTTGAGTCTTTCGTTCTCTTTCGTCGTGTATGCCTCGCAGAATGATCCTCTGGGCAAATTGGGCAAAGGGCTCGATAATATCGTCTATGGGGCCGCGGAAACATCGGTTAGCTCTAACGAGACCAATTCCAAGGGCACGCCGGCTTTTCCGGACTGCACAGACAAGACAAAAGACGGGTTCGGAAGGGCAGTCGCCAGAGTGGTCGGAGGGATATTCCAGATTGCGACTTTCTGGTATCCGCAGGATTAGTTACATTTCCGGATATAACACAGGGGCCCGGTAAAAACCGGGCCCTGTTTTATTTTCTTATCTTTTTCAGGAAATCAGTGACAGACAATGTATTAAGCACGTGACATGACTCGAGCCATCCTCTTCGGGCTACCCCCACGCCGTAAAACATATTGTCCATATCATGCTCAGCGTGCGAATCGCTGCTGATACCGACCATGATCCCGGCATCGCGGGCCAGCCGGCATTTAGCGTCATCGATATCGAGCCTCTCCGGAAACGCGTTTATCTCGAGAGCGGTATTCGTATCGCGGGCGGCATTAAGTATAACATCGAAATCTACCTCATACCCCTGCCTCATGCCCATGAGCCTGCCTGTCAGGTGGGCTATCATGTTGACATGCTTATTGTCCATGGCCTTCAGTATGCGTCCGGTCAGGGTCTCCTTCGGCTGTTTAAATCCCGTGTGTATGGCCGCGATCACAAAATCGAGAGACCTGAGCACACTATCGTCATAATCAAGCCTGCCGTCGGACAGGATATCCACCTCCGCGCCTTTAAGCAGCCTGAATTTTTTCATTTTCGCGTTGATCTTATCGATCTTCCGCAAGTTAGCGAACAATTCCTTTGCCTCAAGACCCCGGGCTATTTTGAGGCTCCCGGAGTGGTCGGTCAGGACAGCGTAAGAATACCCCCGGGCAGCGCACGCCCTTGCTATCTCATCTATGGACATCGACCCGTCGCTGGATGAGCTGTGGATATGCAGGTCTGCCCTGATGTCTTTTTCCGTTACAAGGTCAGGTATTTTGTGTTTCAGCGCGGCCTCTATCTCCCCGCGGTCTTCCCTCATTTCAGGAGGCACGAAAGACATACCCAATGCCCTGTAAACGCCTTTCTCGTCCCTGCCCGCTATCTTTTTTCCGGCAGAACCGGCAAACACGCCGTATTCATTGATCTTCATGCGCTTTTTAATGGCGGTTTCCCTCAATTTTATGTTGTGCATCTTCGAGCCTGTCAGGTAAACCAGGGCCGAGCCGTAACTGTCGCGCTTTACGACGCGCAGATCCACCTGAATCCCGCCCCCTGTCCTTATCGCTGACTTTGTCATGCCTTTGGCGATTACTTCGCGGACGTTGCCCGATGTAGTAAACGCATCCATCACCGCGCGGGGATTATCCGACGCCGCGACCATGTCAATATCTCCTATGGTCTCTTTACGCCTGCGGACACTGCCGGCTACCTCTATCGCCTTTACACAGCGGAGGTTCTTCAGCTCTTTCAGAATAGGGCGGCAGGCCGCTTCAGCGGCCGGCAGAAGCACGCGCCCGCCTGATTTCGACAAATACTCTATGCCCCGCAGTATGTTGGCCCTGGTCCTCTCCCCTATGCCCTTTATGTTATCCAGTTTTCCGTCCTTTATGGCGCGCTCGAGCAGGCCGAGACTTTTTATGCCAAGCTGTTTGTGGAATAAATTCACCATGCGCGGCCCGACACCCGGAATATCCAGCATTTCCATGGCAGACCGCGGTATGGTCTTTTTCAGGTCTTCGTAAAAGCTTATGCGTCCTGTGGCAGCGTATTCCCTGATTTTTCCGGCCAGGTCTTTCCCTATGCCCTCGATATTTTCAAGGGTGTTATCGGCGGCATAATCTTCTACGGGCCTTGCCAGGCCTTCTATGTTAAGCGCGGCATGCCTGTACGCCCTTATACGGAAAGGATTTTCCCCGTTTATTTCCAGTATGTCGGCAATTCTGCCGAATATGTCGGCGATTTCACGGTTCATCATCAGAATCTGTAGACATCCCCCAAATTCATCTCTATAAAACCGCTCCCGAAAGCGCTCCTGAACATTGATATGGCAGCGCTGCCCGTGCAATGGCTTGCGGAGACAGCCGCTACACCCAAATTTTTAAGTCTGCGGATAAAAAACCTTATGACAAAAGACGGATGCATCTCAAGGTGGAACCCTCCCAGTACAGACACGACCTTATCGCTGAATATCCTGTCGGCCGCGCTTACCATGCGCGTTATGCCAGGGTGCGCGCACCCCGCGAGCATGAGAAGTCCGCCCGCCGTCTTTACGCAAAGGGCCTGCTCTTTTATTCTTTTCCCGATCACGCCCGTCGAATACACGTGCGGCGATATCTCCATGGGATCAAGCACTTCCGTAACGCCGGCTGCCAAGGCTTCGATATCACCTGATATGCCGCCTTTGGCGGGCGGTAAAAATACGTCGATGCGCCCCGGTGATGACGTAAGCAGGGCCCTGAGGCCTCCGGTATGATCCCAATGATTATGGGATATCACTACTTTTTTTATGTCCGATATTTCGATCCCGAGCGCGCGTAAATTGGCGATAAGGCCGCCGCCGTCCGAGCCCGTATCGAAAAGTATTGCCTCATGCCCCGTCCTCAGCAAAATCGAAAGCCCCCACGCGCTGTGCAGGCCCGAGGCGTTACGGCCTTTTATGTTGTTGCATACGCACACGACCTCGCTCATAAAAACTATCGCACCTCAAAGATATTTCCCGGGGACAGTATCATGCCCGGATCAAGCGCCCTTTTCACCTCTATCATCTGCTTTATGCCGTTTTCGCCGTAGAGCAGCTTGAGGTATTCTCTTCTTGTCTTGCCTATGCCGTGCTCGGCGGAAACCGTCCCCCCGATCGAGACTGCCTTCTTTATAAAAATGAGCGATATCTCTTTCGCCCTGCCGAGTTCTTCGGGGTCCCGCGGAATCAGATTCATGTGGATATGCGAATCGCCGATATGCCCGAAAAGGTAATGCTCGATTCCGCAGCCGGACAGCTCCCGTCTGTAGCACTCCATCATCTCGGGAAACACCGTGTGAGGCACGGCTATGTCCGTGGCAACCTTGGGCATGTTGTTACGCCTGGCCATCTCGTTCATGGCCTCGCCCATCGCGTGCCTTTTTTCAAGCAGCTCCGCCCTCTCGGCCTCATTCATCGCTACCCAGGTATTTTCGGGTTCTGCGCCGTATTTGGACATAAGGGCCACCCACCTGTCAAGCAGGCGGTCCTCATCCCCGCCGTCTATTTCCTGCTCAAAAAAAACGCACGCCGCCGAGGCCCCGGGGACGCCGCCGTACCTTTCTTTCAGCAGACCTATCGTATGGAAGTCAAAATACTCCAATGATACGGCGTCGATACCCGGACCGCCCTTACTTCTTTTTTCGTACGACAGCTCCCTGGCCTCTTGCGCGAATGCCAGGGCATTATCATCGGCAGTAAAAAAGGCAAAACAGCTTAGCATGTCCCCGGGCATTTTTAACAGCTTAAGAGTCGCCTGCAGTATAACGCCCAGCGTGCCTTCCTGCCCGATAAACAAATCAACAAGGTCCATGCCGCGTGAAGCGTAATAACCGGCCGAACTTTTCACCTTCGGCATTTCATAGGCCGGTACGGGAACAGTGTATTCTTTACTGCCGGCCTTAAACCGGAGTATGCCGCCTTTTTCTCGGACCTCACCCCTTTTTATGTCAAGGACAGACCCGGACGCGAGGGCTATTTTCAGGCCAATGACCGAGGCCCTGGTGGGCCCGTATTTGAAACTCCTTGCACCCGAGGCGTTAGTCGCGACCGTACCACCGACAAAAGCCGTCTGTTCCGTCGGATCATAAGAATAAAAATATCCGTTTCGCGCGATATGCGATTTTAAATCCTTTATCATCACTCCGCAATCAGCCGTAACGCGGCCGTCCGCGGCCGCGCCGATACTGTTCAGCTTCTCCGTGGAAACAATCACGCCGCCGAAGGGTATCCTCCCGCCGCTCGTCCCGGTACCGCCGCCCGAAACGGTTATGCCCGTGCCTTCACGGTTGGCCCGGGTCAATACCGAGGCAAGCTCCTCAAAATTGCCGGGCACAAGCAAAGCGTCCGCATAACCGCCCTTTAAATTGGATGAATCGGCCAGATAGGAGCGCAGGAAATCGATATCTCTTTTTTCGATCATGGTGTCGTTAACCGGACAGTATTTTCATCATCTGCCCGTGAATCCTGGAGTTGGTGGACAACAGCGTATCATTAAACGGGCTGTAACATGTCCCGTCATAAGCGGTCACTTTTCCTCCGGCCTCTTCGACTATCAGCGCGCCGGCCGCCGAATCCCACGGATGCAGATCCATTTCCCAGAAACCGTCAAACCTGCCGCAGGCCACGTAGGCCATGTCAAGGGCCGCGGAGCCAAGACGCCTCACGGCAAGGGCGCGTTTCAAAAACGTCCCGAAATATCCCATGTTGCCGGCCGATGTCCGGCGCGCGTTATAGGCGAAGCCGGTGACAAGAAACGCCCGCTTTAACCGCCCGGTCGCAGACACGCGGATCCTCTTCCTGTTCATGAATGAGCCCCCGCCTTCCGCGGCGCTGAACAGCTCCTTCCTCTCAGGGTCATAAATTACCCCGGCCACAATGCGCCCGCTATGCTCGAGCGCCACGGAAACGGAATATATGGGTACGCCCCGCGAAAAATTCGTGGTCCCGTCGATCGGGTCGACGATCCACCTGAATTCGGCGGGCTTTACCTCTGAATAATTCTCCTCTGAAAGAATGCCGTGCGAGGGGAATTTCTTTCTTATGGCGCTTACGATGATCTCCTCGCAATCCTTGTCCACATCCGTGACAAGGTTTATCGCGCCTTTGTATGAGATTTCGCGTATCCTGCCTTTTCGCCTCCTGGCAAAATCCCCGGCTTTAACGGCCGCCCTGAGACAGGTTTCAAGAAATTCATTCATAATGCGATATCAGCCTTTCTGTCATAATCCTGACTTTTTCCAGGGCGCCGTCAATCTTAAGTATGTCGCCGGCTGAATCAACGCCCGGGAAAAATACGTCCCCGGCCAGTTCAATGTCCTGGACCGCCATAAACGCCTTTACCACCCTCCTGGCGCAGTTAAAAAACTCATCCGAGCGGAACGCGCCGCAGCAGATAAAAGCGCCCTTCCTACCGGTCTTGCCTGATACGCGTTTAAGCGCGTATTTTCTCACCCACCTGCACTGCATCCTGTCCGCCATGATCTTGACCTGAGCGGTCACGCTGCAGAAAAAGACCGGAGACCCCACGACAACGGCATCAGAGCCGTCAAGGGCGCGGTACACCGCCTGCATGTCATCTTTAATAACGCATTCACCCGTCCCGTCGCACCCCCCGCAGGCCTGGCACGGTCTCATATTGAGCAGGTTCAGCGAAATCTTTTCAACCGAGACCCCTTTTGCCGCGGCGGCCCGGATAACGGCGTCGAGCAGTATATCGGTATTGCCGCCCTGTTTCGGGGACCCCTGTATGACCGTCAGCTTCATCACGGACCTTTCTATAGTTCAAAACACGAATTACCACGGATTACACCGTGGTAATTCGAAAGAAAAAATACCGATATCCGTCTATCCGACCTTGATCGCTTCAACAGGGCATTGCGACGCGACTTCTGATAAATCACAGCTTTTACAGTCGTCTGCCTTAACATGAGCAAGATTATCGTCACCTACCTCGAAAACCTCCGGGCACACAGACGCGCACAGACCGCACCCGGTGCACAGAGAATCGTCCACCGTTACCTTTGCCATTACTTATCCCCTCCCTTCTTGCCTTTCTTATTATCAGGGACCTTGAGGCCCACCTTTTCGGCTATCGAATAAAATTCTTTCATGTTTATATCGTCGAGGGTCTTGCCTTTCCTGTTCAGGTATTCGTTGAACTTGATCGCCTTTTCCTGCATGACCTCATGCGTCGCCTCGGAACCCCCGTACAGCCTGAAATTCTTGCCCTTGGTAATCCTTATGTGGTCATCCTTTGAATCAAAGCCCAAACCAAGCAGTACTCTTTTAAGCATTCTGTTACTCATAAACCCGTTACCCTTCCTATGACAATTTGTAAACCAGATCCCCTTTCCTAACCCTGTGCTTCATTTTGACCCCTATTTCCTGCCCCTTGGACGCCTTGTCCACGTTCCTGTGGTTAACCTGCATTGAACCGATTTTTTCCTCAAAATCGGTCGTATGGCCTTTCAGGTAAACCGTATCCCCTGCCGACAGCGAGCCCTTCTTGATCTTTACAACACCGACTTTCACATGAGGGAAATAGTGGGTTACTTCCCCGATCGGTTCGCCGAGTTCCGCCTCAGTCCTCTTCTTGCCGAATAGGAAATCGAAAAACACATTTCACCTCCTGTTTTTCGCATTATAACATATTAACCCGAAATTCACAAGGCGCCATGGAAAATTTGAACCCGTTAATTTCCGAGCGGGCAGGCGCCGCATTTCGGGTTTCCGGGCCTGCAGTAATTCTTCCCGGCAGACACAATAAGCGCGTGATATTCGTTGTAAAGCCGGCTATCGCGCGGGAGGTTATCGGCAAACAGCCTCTGCAGGTCATCATAATCCCAGTCCGCCCCGGCCAGGCCATGCCTTGACAGTATGCGTTTAGTATACGCGTCCACGACGAATACGGGCTTGCCCAGGGCATAAAGGAGAATACTGTCGGCAGTTTCCCTGCCTATGCCTTTAACCGACAACAGTTCCGCGCGAAGCCTCCCCGGCGCGCGCCTTTTCATTGCACTTATATTATTTTTATACCGCTTTTTCAGATAACCGAGAAAAGAGATTATCCTGACGGCCTTCACGTTAAAAAAGCCGCTGGGTTTGATAATCCGCGCGAGCCGTTTTTTCGTCAATGACTGCATCTTTGCCGGGCTCAGGAGATTATCCTTCTTAAGATTCTCGATGGCCTTTTCGACATTTGACCAGGACGTATTCTGAGTGAGTATCGCGCCGATCATTACCTCAAAAGGGGTGTCCCCGGGCCACCAATGCTGCGGTCCCAGCTTTTCATACAGCCTCTTATATATCTTCCTGAGGCTGCGCGCTGCTTTACGGGTCCCGCGCCTACCCATGTGCCAGTCTCCCGTCCGCCCGCTGCCTCCTCTGCTCACCCATTTCCAGGCGTTCAGAGACTGGCGGGTGATCGTACAAAAGATACTTTATAATCTCCGGAGGATCGGGATCAGCAAGGTTCATGCCGGCAAGCTTTGTCATAAGCGATATAAAGGCGTCCGGGTCCGCAGTGACCCGAATGGCAAAATCATCGGCCCTGCGCTCAAGCGCCCTGGAATACGCGTTCTGCAGCGGCATCATAATGAAGCTGAAGATATAAAGCACCGCGGCAAGTGACGGGAATATTCTCAGATCATACAGGCCCGCGGCCCGGGAATAGGATACAATACCCCCGGCTAACAGGCTAAGCGCAAACAGACCGGCCAGCGTCGAGATTCCCGAGAATATCAGGAGCCGCGGCATATGTTTTAGCTTATGATGACCGAACTCATGCGCGCATACGACCCCGATCTCATCGTCCGAAAAACCGGCAAGCAACGTGTCTGACAACAGCACCCTGCGGGATTTCCCTATCCCGACAACGGCAGCATTGGCCTTTCTGGTCTTCCTGCTTAAATCTATCTGAAATATGTCAATAAGCTCTACGGCGGACCTGACCGCTATCGCGCGTATTTTTTCCTTAAGCGCGGCATTGCCGAGCGGCGCATATCTGTAAAAAAGCGGTATGATAAGCGTCGGCATCACGCGTGTAAATAAAACCGAAAACCCTACCCATACGGCGGCCACGATAACCCACCACATCCCCCCGGAGACGCGCAGTATCGCGTAGAACGTCATGCATATAAAAAGGAAAATCAGGTATGAAAGCGCGCCCTTTTTGATTTCTTCGATTATCCATGACCACAGATTCTGGTTTGACAGCGAAAATCTGTGCTCCAGGACATAAGAGGCGTAAAAATGCAGAGGGAGCATGACAGTATACATAACCGCGGAAAATGCCGTGACGTAGAGCGCCGCCGCGGCGTAGAAATAATGGCTCATACCGGCCGCCAGGGACGCCAGCTGCGCGGATAACGTAAACTGATACATAACCAGCAATACGAGGGTAAAGGCGCTATTTATGAAAAAGAGCCTGTAACGCAGGCGCGCATATGCCTTTCGGCGATTCATTTCCGGCATAAACAGGAAATTATTTATCCGTTTTAAGGGCGTTCTTGGCTGTCTTCCTGACCTTGCTGGATTCGTCTGACAAGAGGCCTCTCAAGGCGTTCCTGGCCTTTTCATTGTCAATCGCGGCAAGCGCGTCAGCGGCCGCTACCCTGACATTTTTTGATTCATCGTTCAAGAGCCGGATGAGCCTGTCGGTCGTGGCCGGGTCTTTAAGCCTGCCCAGTGCCAGAACAGCCTCATATCTTATGCGCTTATCGGCGCTGCGCGTCATGTCGAGGAGGATTTCGGTCGCCTTCGGACTTTTTATCGAGGCAATGCCCCTTATGGCGGCCAGGCGCACATCAGGCATGGGATCGCTTTTGGCGAGACTGTATAAGGTGTCCAGACACGACGGGTCCTGGATCTGCCCAAGGGCCTGCGCAAGCGAGAGCCTGATATTCGCGTCCGGGTCTTTTGACAGCGCGCACATGGCCTTAACCGCTTTCGCGTCGCCTATACTGCCCAGGGCCCTAAGCGCGTACAGCCTTATGCGGCCGTCATTATCGCCCAGCAGGGCTATATATGTGTCTATTATGCGGGGATCCCCTATCTGCTCCAGGCTCTGTACCGCTAGAAAACGCACATCCGGGTCATAATCCTCGATGGATTTCAGCAGGGGGTCTACAGCGTCGGTATTTTTAAGCGCGCCCAGCGCCTTAGCGGCAGCCCGCCGGATCCTCACATTATTCTCTTTCAGAAGAGGTATAATGCCCCTGGCGGCTGAGGCGTCGCCGATATCCGCTATTATGCCGATTGCCGTAATGCGCACATGCGCATCCACGTCACGGTTCCCGGCAATCTCAAGGAGATACGGCACAGCCCGACCGCCAATGGTTGACAGCCTTGTCCTCGATTCCTGCTCTGTTTTTTTACTGTAAAGCCCTGCAATGAATTTCTTTACGTCAACATCCTCGGCCGCGCGCGCTCCGGGGCACACAAAAGACAAAGACACCATAAGCATAAGGACAGGATAAACATATATCGGCTTAAGCTTCACCGGGACCTCCCTTAACGTGCTAATCGCTTTTCTGGTTTTTCTCTTTTCTTACCTGGGCCATTTCCCTTTTCTTTTTTCTGGCATCGGTTTCAATGCCGCGTAATTTTTCGAGAAAGGGTTTTAGCTCGGGATCGGCCTTATCGCACTTACTCAGGGATGCCGCCATTTTCTTCCCCAGCTCATAATAAAGCTTTTCCTTCTGCAGGTTAAGCCCCGTGATATCAAGCTGGAGCTTCCCGATTTTAGAGGCCTTGACAAGCTCCTTTTCCCCTTTCTTTGCCAAGATACCCGCATCCTTGCTTATCCTCTGCAGATTAACTTTTAATTGCTCGATAAGACCCGCCATTTCCTTCTGCAATTCCTTTTTAGCCATGTCCTGCCTCCTTTTCTATGCCTCTTCTGTGCCGTTTTTGCCTGACCCTGAACCGAAAAACTGCATGTCTTCCCCGTCAAATTTGTATTTGCATAT
>JBDRBZ010000088.1:0-4793 GCA_043822175.1 Candidatus Omnitrophota bacterium | reverse complement strand
CAGCGCTTTTTTTTTTCTTTTTTTCTTTGCCCTCCCCCCCCCCCCCCCCCCCCCCCCCCCCCCCCCCCCGCTTCAGTGTCTCCTGCGGTAAATTTTTACTCTATAAGCCCCTGCAAATTCCGGGCTGTTTTGTTCCTTCATCGGGGGTAGTGTCCGGAGAATGAATACCGTTGGCATAGGGGAACCAGGATTATTTTGCCCGACCCCGAAGGGGGAAAATTACACGACTCTGCTTCCCCTATGCCAACGGTATGGCTTTTGCGTCTATGGAAATACCCCCTCCTGCCCGGCGTTGAATGGAGTTGCGGACAGGCGGAGTTTGCGGTACAATGCATGGCGTACGCATAAACGCACGGGAGGCGGACGCATGGAGATGAAGCGATTGACCGGAGTGAACCTGGGCGGGTGGCTGCTCATGGAGGGGTACATTCTCGGGGGCAGGAACATCGCCGAGCACGAGTTCAAGCGGAAGTTCGCTCGCGCCTACGGCAAAAAAGAGCTCATAGAGTTTGAGAAGGCGTTCAGGGAAAGCTACATCACGGAGAACGACTTTAAGACCATCGCTTCATGGGGCGCCAATTGCGTGCGCCTGCCGTTTCACTATAAATTCTTCGAGACAAAACCGTATAAGTACGACGCCCGCGCCCTGGCGTTCATGAAGAATGTCCTCGGGTGGGCGGAGAGCGCAGGCCTCAAAGTCATCCTCGACCTCCACGCCGCCCGCGGAGCGCAGAACTGCGACTGGCACGCCGACTCGGACGGCCGCGCGCGCCTCTGGACGGACGCGGAATGCAGGAACAGGACGTACGCCCTCTGGGAGTTCCTCGCGCACAACATGAAGGACGAGCCCGCGGTATGCGGGTACGACGTCCTGAACGAGCCGGTCATACGCGACGCCGCCCGCGTCAAGACACTCAAGGGGTTTTACCGCGAGCTTATCAGGCGGATAAAGCGTATCGACCGGAAGCGCGCGATTTTCCTCGAAGGCAACATCTGGGCGCAGGAAATCGATTTTATTAAAGACATACTCGAAGATAATGTGGCCGTGAGCATACATACCTACCTGCCGCTCAATTTCACGTTCAACTTCAGGAGGGAATACTCTTATCCCGGACAAATCGAGGGGATCCGCTGGGACAGGGATACTCTTAGGCGGCACCTGGAGAAGTACAAAAAATTCTCGGATGAAAATAAAACCCGTATTTTTGTCGGAGAGTTCGGCGTCAATTACAGGAAAAACGCTTACGGCGAGCTCGCGTGGCTCGGGGATTCGCTGGCCGTGTTCGGGGAATACGGGTTCGACTGGACCTACTGGACGTACAAGGCCGTGGCGGGCCCTGCCTTCCCGGACGGTATCGTCCAGTACATCGACAATCCCGGATGGGTCAGGAGGGAGGGCCCGGTCTTCGGCATCGAAAACCTCTATCACCTGTGGCGCGCCGAAAGAAAAGAAATTATCCGCTCATGGGATACCGCCAACTTTAGCGTTAATGATAACATCGTCAACGTCCTGAAACAACACTTCGCATGATTCCGGTGCGAAACAGAGCCTGTTTCACAACTCATTTATGGACATAGACTTGTCAAAAGCGTCACCGGGTGTGGGTCGGGTGCGGGTGCGCGCATATCGTCAAATTATAGTATAGCCCTTGACACTTATGGGTGCGGCAAGATAGAATAATGCCGGATGATATTATTATATGTCTAAAATAATACGGACAAGGTTTCTCCTGTTCATCAGCTTTATGCTCATAGGCGTGATGGCGGCCGTGATGGGCGTCATGTCGCTGTCGCGGCTGGCAGAGATCGCCAAGCCCATACGCACTGAGATCCCAGGACTGCTCGAGACCGTATCAAATGCCTCCCAGCTTGACATCCTGTCACAGCACATACGATACTACGGTGAAGTGCTCACCCAATCCGCGCGTAACTATGCCATGACGCGCGACGCCAGGTGGAGGGAGAGGTACGGGGACGCGGAGCCCAAACTGGAAAAAGCGATTCAGGCGGCGCTCGCCAAGGGCGACGAGGATGACAAGAAGTTTTTCGCCGATATCGAGGCGTCGAACACGGCGCTTGTCGAGATGGACTACGAGGCGATCGGGCTCGCGGAGAAGGGGGACTCGCTCAGGGCCATGAACATACTCGAGGGCAAGCCCTATGCCGTGCAGAAGCATTTTTACGAGCAGGGGCTCAAGGATTACGTGGGCAAGAGGGGCATGGAATACGATGAGTCGGTCGCGGTATCCTATGACGCGTTATCAGCCATGACGAAAAAAGTCAACGACCTCATTTCCGAAAGCATAAAAAAGACCCTTTTCCTGGTCGTGTTCTCGATAGTCCTCATAATTCTTACGGGATTCTTCACGACCCGTTATGTGTCTATTGAAATAGCCAGAAGGCATAAGTCCGAGAAAGATCTCGAGGACCTTTCAAAGTTCCCGCTGGAAGACCCGTCCCCCGTGATGCGCGTATCCGCGAACGGGGCGATTCTTTTCTCGAACGAGGCCTGCAGGAGGTGGATCACCACTTTCGGCACCAGGCCCGGGGATTATATTTCCGAGACTTTGAGGGCGACAGTGACCGCGGCCCTTTCATCCGTGGAGACAAAGGAGATCGAGTCAGAAGAAGGGGAAAGGTTTTTCCAGTTTACCATAGTGCCGATAAGAAAAGGGAACTACGTAAACCTGTACGGCATGGATATTACCGACCGGAAAAACGCGCTGGACAGCCTGGGGAGGCAGAAAGAGGAACTGGCCAAACTCAATGACGTGATAACCGGCATCAACAATGAGCTTCAGGCCGAGCAGCAGAGGTTGTTCGACATGAACGAGGAGCTCAGACGGAGCGCCGACAGGTATGCCATCGCAGAGGAGGCAGCCGGTATCGGCATATGGGACTGGAACATACGCACCGGGTCCATACACTTTTCAGAACGCATAGCCCATATATTCGGTTTCAAAAAAGGAGAATTCGGCGGCACGTATAAGGATTTCATGAACCGCGTGCATCCGGAAGACCGCCAGAGGGTGATTGACGAGCTCAACGATTGCGTGAAAGGCTCCCAGGGGTGCGATACCGAACACCGCATAGTATGGCCGAACGGCACCGTGAGGTGGGTTTCGGAGAAGGGCAAGATCTTCCAGAACTATAAGGACGGCAAGCCCGTGCGCATGCTCGCGGTCGTCCAGGACATAACAAAGCAGAAACAGGATGCCGAGGAAATAAAAGAGGCCGCCGAGATCCGCTCGAAATTCGCCACTATAGCCTCGCATGAGATAAGGAACCCGCTGGCCACGCTTAAGGATTCCGTGGACCTGATACTGTCGGGCACGCTGGGCGACCTTAACGAGAGCCAGAATCGGATGCTGGACACGGCTATGAAGAGCATAAACAGGATGATAAACCTTACCACGGATATTCTCGACTTCCAGAAGCTCATAACCGGCAAAATGCAGTTTAACATGAAGGAAAACAGCGTAAACGAGACCATAGAGGAAATTTACAGGACAGAGCATTTCCTTGTGGAACAGAGGGGGCTTTATTTCACCCTCAACCTGGCCGATAACCTGCCCAGGGTCAGATTCGATAAAGATAAGATCATCCAGGTCCTTGTCAATCTCGTGAATAATGCCCTTAAATTTACGGAAGAAGGCGGCATAACCATAACTACGGAAAAAGATGACAATATTATCCGCGTCACTATCCGCGATACGGGCCCGGGCATAGGCGAGGAAGACATGCCCAAGCTTTTCCAGACATTCGAGCAGTTCGGAGGCGGCCCCGTGAAAAAGGAAAAGGGCACGGGCCTGGGCCTGTCCATATGCAAGGAGATCATACAGGGCCACGGCGGAAAAATATGGGCCGAATCAAAACCGGGCGAAGGGTCGTCGTTTATTTTTGTCCTGCCGGTTGTGGAAAGGCGCGTCGTATAAAAGTGGAGAAATAACAGCATGAAAGGCAAAGTAAGAAAAAAGGTCATTATACCGATTATCGTTTCGCAGGCCGCGCTTCTCGGGATTTTAGCTTTCAGTATATACGTCCGGGAGGCTAACCAGCTGACCGGGGAAGTGGAACAGCGCATAAACTCGGTCTATAAACTTTTCAGGAACCGGCTGGAAGGCGACGCCGAAATGCTGAGAGGGCTCGTGGATTTCCTGGAGGAAGAGGCCGGGTTCCGTGAGTCATGGCAGTCGAGGGACAGGGATGCCCTGCTCGGAAAAGCCGCGCCCATGTTTGAGGAGTTAAAAGCGAAGTACAAGGTGACCCATTTTTATTTCATAGAGCCGGACGGCGTATGCTTTCTCAGGGTGCACAATCCGGACCGGTACGGCGACAAGATAGAGCGCTTTACCCTGCGCGGGGCGATAGAAACAGGGGATACGACTTACGGCATCGAACTGGGCCCGTTCGGGACCTTTACCCTGAGGAGGGTTTATCCATGGAAGATACAGGGAAACCTGGCCGGCTACATAGAACTCGGGGAAGAGGTGGAGCACATTACTCCGCAGCTCAAAGATGTGCTCGGAGTGGACCTTTTGTTCACTATTGATAAGAAATACCTCGCGCGTGACGAATGGGAAAAAGGTGTCGCGATGACTGGTAAACGCGCCAATTGGCAGTGGGACATGTTTCCGTCATTTGTGATTATTGATTCAACGCTTAAGTCCATACCGAAAGGCCTTATTGGCATATTCGCGAAGAGCAAGAAGAATACGGATAATACGCTTTTCCGTATTACCGCCGGCAGAAAGGTATACATGGGCGGCACCATAGACCTTTATGACGCCGGC
>JBDRBZ010000087.1:0-8862 GCA_043822175.1 Candidatus Omnitrophota bacterium | reverse complement strand
TGACGCCAGGGAATACGGCGAGCTTTCAACATTTTACCTGGAATATATGGCTGCTATGAAGAAAAAGGGAGCAAATACGCCCGCTAAAATAAAGGCCGGATTTAATGAGATGTTGAACGATAAATCCACCGGCTCCGGGATAGTATGCGCCGCTATTGAAAACGCTGTTTACGGTATCGCTACGGTTGATACGATAGCAGCAATGACGCCGTACCGGCCGGGCCGTGTCGCGGCAATACTAGCGGGCTGCGACATTGATGCTGAGAACGCGAGCAGGCGGACTAACGGGGGGAAGGCGCTGATCATTCTCCCCCGGGATGTCGCCCCCGATGCCGCTGTGCGAGCCATAGACAAGGCTGTTAGCATGGGTAATGAGATAACCGCGGAGGATCTTGAGCAGGCCATGGGCATGCCCATGGAACGGATATTCGGGGCAGGAGCAGGGAACGAATTTTTCGCGCTTGTAAGCCATAACCTGCGCCTTGCCGGACGGTTGGGGAAAGAGGAGGAGCTCATAATAAAAGACCGTGATACCGTAAACCGGGAAGCCCGGGAAGAGAAGGAATTATGCGGGGCACTGGCCCGGCTCGGGCATGATAAAGACGGGGCAGTTGTTTCGGTTAAGGAACTGGCCGCGGCGCTTTCGTGGCAGGCCGGGGACGTGGAAAGAGTCGCCGCCCGGATTGATTTCGGCTCCCTTGCTATTGATCCTTTCGGAGATGAGGATTTTGTGCGTGACCAGGACAGGATTATCAGCGAATTGGATAAACTGGCCGGTATTTCGACATTGCCTGAGCTTATCTCTCTTGTGCGCATGGAAAAGCATAAGTTTTACAGGACCATAAAGCGGATCAACTGGAAGAAGATCAATATGTTTCGCGCGGCAAAGGGCAAGTATTCCCTTGAATACGACGCCCTCGCTTATTTTGAGGGGAAACCCATAAAAGGTATAAGAAACTATCCCGCTTTCATATGGGCGCTTAAGGCACGCGGCGCGTGGCGTGAAATCTGCCGGGCGGCATTCAGAGCTTACAGGAAAAAACTGGGACGCAATGGCATGTCCGGTTTTTCGGAAAGCGTTATATTGCCGTTGGCCGTAATATTCGAAAGTCAGGGTATCAGGTCCGGATCAGACGAAGAGAAGACTGCTTCTTATAACCTGAAACGCGTATTAGATATTTGCATGGAGTGCGGAGTCACACTTAACGGCAGAGCTGACCTGACGAGATTATTCCGTCTGGCGGCGGCGCGGGCGATCAGGCGGGCTCATAATCTCTGGCGCAAAGCCGCCACAGATAATATTGTCACGGAATTTGCCGGGTTGCTTGTTGATGCCGCGAAAGAGGCCGTCAGCGTACCGGACGGCTGGCCTAACGGTTCCATTTCAATTGATGATGAAACGCGAAAAAAGATCACTGGCGCCGAAAACACGCTTTTTACCAGCGCGCTGGAACGCCGCCAGACAGCCAAAAACGGCGCGGTCGTTGGCTCGGAGGAGCTGGCTTCTGTCTTGGGGTGGACGGAAGGCAAGGTCAATGAAGTAAATGCCATGATAGATTTCACGGAATGGAATAATACGCGCGAAGACGGCGGGCTTTTTGCCATTGACCCTGCCGGGGATAACGAGTTTGTCAGAAGACAGGACATGGTCATCAGGATAATAGAAGACCTTGCCGGCGTGGCCACATTTAAAGAGATAAAGGCCAAAACCGGGCTTAAAGACAGTGCCTTGCGTCTCTTATTATCAAGAATAAATTGGGTTAAAATAAACAAAGAACGGAGCCGGTGCGGTAAATACTCATTGGAACCTTTCGCGGATAAAGTTTTTGAGGGGAACAGGGTCACGCACAATTCTGTTACGAAAGCCGGGTTAAGGCGGCGGATAAGGATACGTGAGGCGTGGATGAGTATCTGCGAATCGGCGGTTGACTCGTACCAAGAGGCCAACGGATATGAGGGGTTAAGGGCCTTTACCGGAAGTGTCCTGCCGGTTTTGTGCGGGATCGCGTCAGATATCGAGGCAAGGTTATCAACCCATCCTAACAGCCCGGGCGAGTACATGATCGGCAATAACATGGGCCAGGTACTGACAACGGTAATAAAATGCGCCTCCGGCCTTAAAGGGCACGCTGACCTTGATAGGTTCAATAAACTCGTTGTGTTGAGGGCGTTCAGATGGTCCGGAGATTTGTTCGATGATATGGCGGATAAGGATATAAACGGGTATTTCGCGCCTGTCCTGGTCCATGCTGTAAAAACTACGCTGCCGGTAAGCGGTGATTGGTTGGCGCGGACAGCGGATATCGAGCGTGAGCTCCGTCAGACAGAAGAGGATACGTTTGTGATATCCGGGTGTTTCCAAGGCGATCAGTGGCTGAAACTTTGCGGCCGGCTCGATGCCATACGGGCCAGGGCCGGGTTTTGCGGTATGTGGGAAAACCTTCCGAAAGCGGTTATGAGAATAATTAACCGCCGTTTTAACGGGCAGTCCGATATCGTGAGAAAGTATTATCTCCTTTACGCCTCAGGAGCGGTTATCAAAGAGTCGAAAGCCCTTATAAACGAAAGGAAATTCAACAGGGTCGCATATATAAACGATGACTATGATAGGGCGCTTATGGCCGCGCGTATCAGTCTTGACAGAGGTATTGAAGCTGAGCGCGCGGAACTGCTTGAAATGCCTTCATCCAGTAAACAATTTTTTGATTTAAGGTTCCGCCATCTGGGCCTTACCATGGGGCTGGATGACCCGTATCCGGAGTCGACCGGTGATATTGACAACGTGCTTCTCGGGAGAATCTTGGGGATAGAGGATGCCGCAATGCTGACCATCGGGTATCATGTCAGCCGGTATATACATGAAGTGACAAACGAGTACGAGAGAAAGCGCCTGGAAGGCGTGATCGAGGAATATGGCCGTTTAATGAGAATAGCGCGCGAATCCATAAAAACGGAATTTTCACTTATTTTACAGCCGCGGGGCAAGATGGCATTCAGGCGTGTGGCGTACTTATGGGATTTGAAGGTGAAAATGCCGTTTATGATGGATTTGTTTAGAATGGTTATGAGACAACTGCCGGATTATGAGATCACGAAGTTGTCGCAGTTCCGCAATGAGCAGGTAAGGAACCTTGTCGATACTGTGCTCGATTGCCTGGGGCTTAAATCTGTTACCGGGAAGACAGGTGCGGACGCTAAAGATGCGCGCGCCGCGGGAAGTGGAAAAGGGGTGCCCGGTATTATTAGAGGCCTGCTTAAGCCGTGGCATATAGGGCTGGGTTTCTTGGCCGGCGGATTTGCCGTTTATATGGCTTGCGGCATGCCGGTATTCGCATCCGCGGCCGGTGTGGCAGGTACTGTGATCTCGTGGTTGTGGCACGAGCGGGCGGGGCATGTCCGCGCTGCCGGGGCGCTATTAAAAGGCCTGGGGTTTGAAGAGGACGAGGTGGCAAAGCTTGTCCGGTGGAACAGGTTTTACACGCGGGTGTGGATGGACTGGGACGCTTCCGGCCTCGGCGCGGCGTGCGCGGCCAAAATAGCGGAAATCGGCCGGACAGGGCGTGATGAAGTTGACGCGGGCATGGTCCGCGCCGGGCCTGTGGCGAGTTTGATACTTGCGCTTTTCATGATTGCGGCACTGGGTATCGCGATTCTTTTTAGCAATTACGCGCCTTTCCCGGTGACATTTATTGTTAAAGGCATATCTTTGCCTACGCTCATTAATTCTTTAACATATTTCGTGATAGCGGATAGGGGCAGGCCCGTAAAAATCATGCGCCGTGACGAACTTCCTTCGCGGCAGGCAGAGCCGCCGCGATCAGGCGCTGCGGCCGAACCGGACGCCCCGACCGCAGCCGTACCGCGCGCGGAACCGGACGGTGGTAAGGGGCAAGAAAGTATGGCTGAAAAGTCCGCGACGGCGTATGCGAAGATATATGTGAAATTGCAGCTGCGTAATGATTACTCGATCATCAGGCATCCGAATGTCGTGGCCGGCGATATGCTGGAACTGTCACGTACGAGTCATATCGACGCGGAAATGATCCTCGATAAACTTATGGAGCTGGTAAACCTTGAGAAGTTCGCGTATGTGTACAAAAACGCTATAATGTTAAACAGGGGAAACCGGTTCTGGAATCTCATAGATACTTCCGGCGTGGAATGGGAGCTGGCCGTGCTGGCCCGCTTGGGTGAAAGACCCTTTATCGATCCGGAGCGCGTCCGGATGAGTCCGGGCGGCAATCACGTGTTAAGCGATTTTGAGGAGGCCGAAGTGCCAGATTTTAAGGAAGCCATTGGGGTTGTAAATGACCTTGTGAGGGCCGGAAGGCCGTTTGACGAAGCCGCGTTCAAGCGCGTGCATGCCGTCATGTCGAGGCACCTTTTGGCGCCCGGTAAGGGCAGAACCCGTGAGGGGATGCTGGTCAACGCGGGGCAATACAGGCACAGTGATGTTCACAGGAGTTACCTTACGTTTCCGTATTCCAGTAAGGTAGAGGAGGTAATGAGCCGGCTTTTTGAGTTCATGGAAAGAGAGGAGTTTAAGGAGCTCCATCCTGTCGAGCAGGCTGCTATCGCGTTTTACATGGTGTTTCATATCCAGCCATTCGAGAACGGTAATACAAGGATGGCGTCGCTTTTGGCCAATTATATTCTCATGAAGAATAATTATGAGCCGTTTTACCTTACGGCTGAAAATGAAGGCAAGTTCCATGAGATGTTTATGTTTATGAGCGTGCCTGAGGGCATGACGCAGTTGGGTGGAGGCTGGTTTACAAGGACGCCGGAAAAGATGTTCGGGATAGAGTACGGCCTTAACAGTATGCGGCAGTACGCGAAGCAGTTTACCGCGTTTCTCGCGGGTGAGCTGGCGAAGGGCCGGAGAGCCGGTGCGCCCGGCCCTGCGGCTGATGGTGAGCGTCCCGAACGGGTTCCTGTGAGAGAGATAATTGCCGCCCAGCTTGCCCGAAAGATGGATATGTGTGAGTCCGAGCTTTCGCGTTGCAGCGGCTTGTTTGCGGGTTCCGGGCAGAAAACTCTTATCCTGTATGCCGACGGTATCCTCGAGAACGCCGTACTTTACGATTTCAGGGAAACACTCGAAAAGCTTACGCGGGAGGGGGGCGTCCTGCGTAACGGCAAGATCGTGCTCTACGTGAAGGATGAGCAGTATGAGGATATGGCGCTTGACCTGAAGCGGGCGATATTGCGCATAGCCGGTACGATGGACGTTATCGTTGTCCGCGCCCGGGATATAAGCGAAAATCCCGGTGATTTGGCGAATCCTACCCGTGAGGTGGACGCGCTTCTCTCGACGGTGTTATCGGCGAACGAGACGTGCCACCAGAGGGCTTTTGTCGATTCGCAGATTACGCATGGCGCTAAAGTAATAAAGCCCGGCGATGTCCTGGCGATCATCCGCGGCAACGGCCTTGACTGGATGAACGCGTGCCCGGAATATAATGTTTACATGAGGGAAAAAGGCTATGCCATCCCCATGGTCGTGCTGAACGGCCATGAGAATAATATCCGCGGCATATTCTCGTTTGCCGAGGCCATGTGGCGAGCTTTCCAGCTTACCGGTGACCGCGGTCAGCGTACCTGGCTCGACTATGTCTCATGCATCGACAACACCGAACACCTCTACGAAACCTATCTCTCCGAACGCCGCCACCTCCTCACACAACTCTAAGCCCATTGGTGTAAGCCCATTGGTGACGCTTTTGCTAACCCCCTCCCACCCCAGCTACGCGCAACAAAAATTGTGACGGTTATTATACGATAAAGTTACAATGCTGTGACAAATGGCAGTTACGCATATGATATATTCTCACATATGTATGAGATAATTCTGAGCAGATATAGAAAGCATATTTTACTTAAAGTATTATGCCTTCTCCTAATCATCGCATTCCTTGTTAACGACGTAAGCTTTGCCGCGGATGAGGTGCGGTCCTGCCTGGCTATTCCCAGCTTCGGTAAAAACGGCCTCAAGCGCGCGGCTGAAGAATGCATGATGCGTGTGATCGCTGAAGGCATGCATCAGGACCTTACGGCTGATGAAATGCGCAGTGCGATACACGAAATAATGACAGGCCCGGCTTTTGAAAGAGTCGCGGCACGGTTTAACTTAGGCAGACTGAGGTACGAGGATAGGCGGTTTATTCTGCCTACGAGAGACGGAAGACATGAATACCGTTTCAGCGCCACAGGCTATCCCGATGTTCAGGTGATCCGGCTTGATTCAGGCAAAGCCGTAAACGTACGCGAGGTTGAAATCGGCAGGGTGGAGAGGGTCACTGAATCCGTCCAAGACGGGTACGCGTTTGTACGAGAGTCTGTCGATGGCGAATCCATAGATTTAAAAGTAGAGGCGGCACCCGAACTGCGTGACGAGCTTGACACGGCCCTTAACGAGTGCCGGCCCTGTTCCATTCCGATGCTCATTCCCAAAGAATCGGTTGATATAGCCCACCCTGACAATGAGATCACGGATTTGCGCGAGGCCATAGAAGTGTTGAACAGGTGGATTGTCGAAAAGACACCTTTGACAGAGGAGAGGCTGAAAACTCTTCATGGCATTCTCGCTAAAACAATGGCCGGCGTAAAAGTAAAAGGTGAGTATGTCTCAAGGCCGGGCAGGAACGTCAGGGCCGGCATGGATGAGCTTTTCAGGTTTATCGCGGCTCATGAAGAAACCATGCATCCTATTGAGCTGGCCGCGTATGTATTCAGGCAGGTGATAAACATACACCCGTTTGAGGAGGGCAACGGCAGGGCCTCGAGGCTCTTCATGAACTACATACTGTGTTCCCACGGTTACAGGCCCTTCGTGAAGACGTGGGAAACGAAAGAGGAGTATGAAGAGGCGTTTTCAAGGGGCCATGAAAAAATCGCCCTGTACCTGGCGCGCAACATGAAAACTTTATCCGGTTATATGCAGGCGCTTAATGGCAGGGATCTGGTAGACGTTACTGATAAGGCTTATCAGCTTGAAATTGTGCGCGAAAAAGAGGGATGGCCCGGCACAACTGTTGTGGTTAAGGACGGTGATACCGAGGTGGCGTGGCTCGGCCTGGCCATAGATGACCTTAATAATACGGTTGAAATGAGGCACCATTTTGTTATCCCCAAATACCAGCGCAGGGACATACTGAACAGGCTTATCATCGCGGCGGCTTCTGTCTGCCCTGAATATGCCATGTGGGAGCTTGATGCCGGGCAAATGCCGACGGGTAGAGGCGCGATGGTAACGACGATGGACAGCCTGGCGCTCGGCAAGGCCGGCTATAAAATGCAGTATGAATTTGCCGGTGATGGCCGGCATATGGACTGGCTCGTCCTGCGCGCATGGAAGACACAATGGGACTGGGTTCCGGCAATGCCCCGTAGAAATTTCGGCGCGTTCTACAGGAGAGAATTTGTCATATGCGACAGGTTTGTGAGAGCGCTTGGCATTAAAAAAGGCGATTCTGTCCTGAACGTTGGCACTGACTGGGGCACTTTTATACAGCCGGGCCTCGCGGCCGCTAAATACGGCGCGGATGTAACTGAAATCGACACATCGTTCAGGGCTGTTGCTGCTGCACAGAGAAAGGCGATGGCCCGGCATCCAGCGCTTTACCGCAGGGTAAGAAATAACCTTGTGTACGAACAAGGCGATCTTCTTGACAGCGAAAAATACCCGGCTGATACTCAGGACTTTACCCTGGTTTTTAACCTGTTCGACAGTTGGCTGGGAGGGTCATTTTTCGGGCTTATCCCTGATAGTTCCGAGGCAGAACTTAAGGCAGAGAGGATGGGATTAATAAGGCGGGCTTTGGAAGTCACTAAAGACTCAGGCACACTGGTAGTGAGCACGGTTTATCCTTCTGAAAAATATCTCGCAGAACTCGATGAGGCCGCCGATGTCATGGGCTACGCGCTTGAGCCGGTACCCGGCATTACCGAAACTCCTCTCGGATATCTGCCTCATGTGAAGGCGTACGCGTACCGGGTGAGGAAAAACGCGGACAGCGAGCCCGGGTCCGTTGACGCGTACCTCGCGAAGTATGACGCGAGCGATGCCTGCGCCCCACAGACGTGGCAGACCGGGCAGAAGATTTACGATAGCAAGTATAAGATGCCTCCGGGCATTGTGGGCAAAATCAGGCCCGCAATGCTCGAAGATGCGCTCGCGGTCAGGAAACTCTCGGACCTCATATATCAGCCCGGGTACCGATGTAGCAAGCGATTCTTTGTACAGGCTATACGCAAAGATAATGACTGGACTGCTGAATATTTATGGGTATGTGAGCAGGGTGGCGAAATAGTAGGATATATACTGGCCACCCTGGATAAGCGCCATGTGAGCGCCAATGTGGGGCAGATCGCCGTGGCGCCGGCCAGGCAGAATAATGGTATAGGGAAGGCCCTCTGGGCAGTCATGATGCGGCATATGCAGGCGCTCAATGTGGAAAGTTTCAAAGTAAGGGCATCCAATAAATATACCGCGCACATTGCCAAAGAATTCGGCTTGACATGCGAAAATCCTGACCCTGACGGGACCGGCTGGTACGCGGCCGATTTCAGTGATTATCCGGATAAGCTTTCACTCGACACGCTGAAAGCCGAAATCCCACGCATCGACAGGGCATTGCGCAGCCCTGATAAGAGTGTAGTTGCCCGCATGAAAGAGGTGATCCAAAGGGATCTGGGGCAATACTTTAAAAAAATAGACCCCCGTGTAATCGGGATTCGGGAGTTTGACGCGCTCGGCAGCGCCTTTTATGTTTCAGCGGACAAGGAAGTATTCGCGTATTCTCCTTTCGTGCATTTATCGGCAGGTGACATGTGCGGCGTGATTAATAAACAGATTAGAAA
>JBDRBZ010000086.1:0-5407 GCA_043822175.1 Candidatus Omnitrophota bacterium | reverse complement strand
TCCATGCCGCGAAGCGGATAAGGGCGTTGCGCCATGATCTATACCATGTCCTCCAGCCGTATTTGATATTATGCAGAAAGAACACAAGATACGGGAAAGAGAATATGTTAAGGCTCACCATGAACATATATTTAAACTGGTAAACCTTGCCCATTATATCCATAGATGAGAATTGCATTTCTTCCGCCGTCATCGGTTTGTCAGGCTCGAAAAGCGGGAAATTACCGTCATAATACTCCCAGCCCACGTCCTGAAGCCCGTAAACCCTGTTCTCCTCCAGGAGCCTGCGCCTTAACCCGGTCCCGGGCAAAGGGACCGGCAGCATTACCTGAATAGTGTCAATTTTGGATTTTCTGATAAAACTTTTGAAACGTTTCACCCGTTCTTTCGCCGGCATTCTGAAACTGACGCCTTTGCGCATAGGGTATCCGAAAATGAACATGCCATGAACCAAAAAACCGGATTTCCGGTAAATCCCCGCGAGCTCCAGCATGTCGCCGGGCTTAAGGTGTTTATTCATCGCCGCTAGCTCCTCCTCAACCGGAGATTCAAAGCCGATTGCCACAAAATTAATGCCGGCCTCGCGCATCGCGGAAAGAAGTTCGGGGTCATTCGCCTTGTCCAGCCTTATCTGAACCCCTAAATCCAATCTCCTGCCGATATGCTTCTGATAATCCCGCAGCATATTGCAGAATCTTATTGTTTCATCCCTTTGCTGGCCGAAAAGGTCATCGACGATAAAAAACTTCCTGGCGTCTTTTGTTTCCAGAAGAAAACTGATCCGCTCCAAAAGCCTTTCAGGCGAGGCATATCTGGGCTTCCCCTTAACCGTGCAGAATTCGCAGTCCATGCCGCATCCCCTGATCCTTTCGACCTGATACACCTGCATGTGCGCGTAGCGGACCAATGAATAATCGGGCAGAGGCAATCTGTCAAAATCGGTTATAGGCGCCCTTTCGCCCGTGTTTATGATTTTCCCTTCCTCCATATAGGCAATGCCTTTTATGTCACGCAAATCTTTTTTTTCAACCAAAGCCGACAGAAGCTCTTTTACGGTCTCCTCTCCTTCGCCGATAACCACATAATCGATGCCGGAGCTCAATGCCTCTTTAATGTTATCTTCCAGGAAATGCTGACCGCCGGCAACAGTTATTACCCCCCTTTCTTTATAAAAGCGCGCTATTTCGTAAAGCCTCGGGATAGTGCTGGTCAATCCGCCGTATAATCCGACGACATCCGCGGGCCTTAACCGCTCCAGAAATTCATGATTCGCCCCTATCGAGTCTCCTTTCGGACCGTACCAACGGAGGTTATTCTCATCAATAACCTCAACGTCCCATCCTTCCATCTTGTTGACGGCGGTGGCCACACAGACCGGCCCGAGCGGCGTTGTCCGCCTTGCCGAGTAAGAATAGACATTGAATGCAGGATAGGCCGGGTCAATGATCCTCAATCTGTGCCTCTTTTGCGATAAATCAAGCATAATCCCCTCCCCGCGCCGTAATTACAGACGCCCTATTTGGTGGCACACGACGTTTGCGATTTCGTTCACGGCATTTCAATAGGGCTGTCACATTGATCCAAAAAGTGCTTATATCTTTTTTTATTAACACCTCTGTCGAGCTTGAAAGATGCCTTCAGCTCGCGCAGCCCAAGCAGCTTAAAAATGCTTTTCACATATGCATTATCATCAAGCATAATCGCCTCGAAGGGCATGAGGAAATAGCGCACATCTGTTTTGTTGAAAAAATCAAACAAGGATTTATACGCCTCCTCATACTGGGAAAAAGCGGCTTTGATATCACCCTTCACCGAAGCCCGGGTTTTGATCCATGCCGTCAAATTAGCGGTTATACTCCTCACTGTCACCAGGAAAAACAACGACAGATTTTCCTCCACGCAGATTTTGGCAAATATTTCCAGCGGAGGAAAACCCATATATCGCGCCGGCTGGCCCACCACGTGCCCATGCGGCATCGACCTCCTGGTAAGGATATACTTCGCGGTCGGATTATTCTCAATTACCCGCTTTAATTTACGCCGCGCCTCTTCTATATCATTATTCCTGATCTCTGTCCATACTCCGTCCAGCAGATCATCATGATTCCCCCCGTTTACGCTGCCGGCTATCTTAGGGTGCTGCGATAATACTTGGGTTAACAGCCGCGTCCCGCTCGCTTCCGGGCCTATAACAAATACTATTCTTTTACGCATTGCTATCATTGGTCAAATCCAATACAACGGCCCATACCGATCTCATGCCTTATAAGACATAAATTGGCGAAGTGTTTCTTCTCGGGCGTAAACGCTCTCACAAAAACAGGGATACCGACCCGCTCCATCTTCTTCCGCACCAACATTACATTGTCGCAGCCGTTCAGCGTCATAAAGGACCCCTCCCTATTCATACCTCAACGCCTCTATCGGGTTAAACTCTGAGGCTTTTTTAGCCGGCCAGAGGCCGAAAAACATGCCTACGGCTATCGAAAATCCGGTAGCCAATATGATGTTTGATGCCGTCACCCTGGTGGCCCAGCCGGCAAAAAACGACAGCAATACGGCAATGGTCATCCCGGATAAAATACCCATGATACCCCCGCAAAATGTCATCACAATAGCCTCGATAAGAAACTGCGACATAATATCCCCTGCCCGCGCCCCCACCGCTTTGCGCAGGCCGATCTCACGCGTACGCTCCGTTATCGAGACAAGCATTATATTCATGATGCCGATGCCGCCGACCAGAAGGGATATGGCCGCTATGCAGCCCAGAAGGGTGCTCATGGTCTGTGTAGTGCTGCTCAACATCTCCTGTATTTCGCTCATGTTGCGCAGATAAAAGTAGTCGTCCGCATTATTAGTTATGTGGTGTTTTCGCGCTATCAGCCGCTTGATCTTTTCCTGAGCCTCGTCAGTTGAAGCGGCATCATCCACCTCGGCATAGATGCCGTCAAAATAATCCTTCCCGAACACCCTGTACATGGCGGTAGTTACGGGGATATAGATGCAATCGTTCTGGTCGCGCCAGCCGCCCGACCCTTTTTCGGGAGCGATGCCTATAACCTTAAAATTTATCCGGTTGATCTTTATGGTCTCTCCTATGGGATTCCTGTTCGCGAACAGTTTCTCGACCGGTGTAAGTCCCAGCACCGCGACTTTATCACGCCGCGCTATCTCCTCAGGCGTAAACCACCTGCCGGTTTCGGGCACTGTAGCGCGCATCCCGGCATAATCATACCCGACGCCCTCAACACTCGCATTCCAGTTTTCACTTTTATAAACCAACTGCCCGCTTCCGCTTACGTAGCCGCTGACTTTCTTGATTAAAGGCGCCAAGTCCCTGATAGCGTCTATGTCTCCCTGAGTAAACCGCGTTACTGATCCCGCGGCGCGGGCGACCCCTCTTAATTTGGCCGAACCGCCGCGCACCGACAGAAGGTTTGACCCGAGCGTCTTTATCCTTTCCTCCATGGCCTGCTTGGCGCCCTGGCCCAGCGCCAGCATCGCGATAACCGCGGCGACACCGAAAAGTATGCCCAGCATCGAAAGGAACGATCTGACCTTATTGGAAAATATGGCCCTGAACGACTGGCGCACATGCTCCGCCAGCTCGACCCTGCCCATATGCGAAGGAAGGGCGTTTACGATATCACGCAAGGCCGCGTCGTCTTCCGAGGAAATGTCGTCGGGACGGACCTTCTCGTCGGAAACGATTTCCCCGTCGCGCATCAAAATAACGCGCCCGGCATGAACGGCTATTTCCTTCTCGTGCGTAACCATTATGATGGTCTTGCCCCGTTCATTAAGGCCTTTGAGAATTCTTATAATGTCTTCCTCGCTTTTTGTGTCCAGGTTTCCGGTAGGCTCATCGGCAAAAATTATCATTGGGTCATTGACAAGGGAACGCGCTATAGCCACCCTCTGCTGTTCCCCGCCTGACAGCTCACTGGGAAGATGCGCGGCCCTCCCGGCCAGCCCTACGGCTTCCAGTTCGGCTTCGGCTTTATGCCGCACGTTTTTTTTGCCTGAATAAATAAGCGGAAGCTCCACGTTCTCGAGGGCGCTGGTCCTCCTGAGCAGATGGAACTGCTGGAACACGAAACCGGCCAGTTTATTCCTCATGTTCGCCAGCTTATCATTGGACAGCCCTGAGACCTCTGCGCCGCATATGGTGTATGAGCCTTTATCCGGGCGGTCCAGGAAACCAAGCATGTGCAGGAGTGTGGATTTGCCCGATCCCGAAGGCCCCATTATTGCGACAAACTCACCCCGCCCGATAGTAAGGGATACACCCCTTAAAGCGCGAACCGCAGCGGCCCCTTTACCGTATGTTTTTGACAGACCTTTTATTTCTATCATTTTTTCCTGCTCGGCATGAACGGGTTTGTGCCGACGCTCTTCTTCTTCGGTAAATATGTGCCATCATTTATTATTACGCTGTCATTGACAGTAAGCCCTCTTGTCACTTCGGCTTCCTTATCGTTATTCAGGCCCACGGCAATATCCCGCTCTTCGACCCTGCCGTTGCCCGTCTCAACCAGTACAAATTTCCGTTTGCCGTCGCGGTGGATCGCCGAGGAGGGTATGGTAACAACGCCGGCAGCTGTTTTTACAATCACATCGACGGTTACGCTCATGCCCGATCTTAATATGGCCGGAATCTTATCCGGCACGATATCCGCCTCATATACCGTGACATTATTCACTATCTTGGATTCATACGCTATGTGGTCCACAATTCCTTCGAGGACGACATCGGGATACGCATCCAGGGAGATCGAGGCTTTCTGCCCGACTTTTATCATGCCTATATCTGTCTCGTCAAACTGCCCGTTTACCACGAGCCTGTCAGACAATACCAGTATGGGATCGGACGTAGTCACGGTCTGGCCGGGCTCGATCGAACGCACAATAACCTCCCCGTCTATGGGAGAGATAATAGGCGTCTTCTTGTACACATCTTCCCAGTATTTGAGCGCCTCCGGCCCCTGCGACCTGGCCGCGTCCACGAGCGCGGCCCTTTCAGTGGAACTCATCCAGGCCAGTATCTCACCGACATTGACTTTATCGCCCTCACGTACCAGTATCTCCTCTATGCGCCCTCCTATGGAAGGCTTTATCTCGAGTCTGTTCTGCGGCTCAACCACGCCGGTCGTGGTAACAGCAAGATCTATATCTTCTATAGCCGGGTGGACGATAGTAACACCTTTTTTCACGCCGTTTTTTCTGCCGGACACAAAAAAAACAGCCGACAGCACTGCCGCGATCAGAACAACAATGACTATTACCGGTGCGCGTTTAATGTTCATCATAATCCAGAGTCCCCCCTATAGCCTGGATCCAGTACGCCTCTGCGAGCAGCATATCAGCCCTGGCGTTCAGATACGATTTTTTCGCCCTTACAAGA
>JBDRBZ010000085.1:0-2851 GCA_043822175.1 Candidatus Omnitrophota bacterium | reverse complement strand
GGTTTGTCCGAATTCTCGCTACTTTTTTACAAGATATGCGCGATCGTCGAGGAAAATCATACGGTTGAATTGGGCGACATAAGCAGGATTTTCGGGGATATAGTCTATTACGCCCCGGAGATCAGGGAAAAGCTCCATGAGGACCTGGTCGATATAGCGGTTGTGTCGCAGCTTCATATCGATCATTACGCGGCGCCGTTTTTCGGCAAGCATGAATACGCGCGCATCTCAGCCGCTGCCAGCGAGAACGCGATCAAGATCCTGCGGGCCGCTTATGTGGGCGAGATCGTGATCACGTCTCCCGAGACGCTGTGGAGCTCGGGCACCGGAGGGATGGCGCTTTACGTGACAGACCTCGCGAGCGAACTGGCCGAGATGGGAATCGCCGTCACCGTGGTCACGCCTTTGTTTTCAGACGAGAAAGCCGGTATATTCAGGAAATTCAGGCCCAGGGATACGGGCCGCACGATAACCGTTAAGTTCGGGCAGGATGGTAAAGGCGGCTCCGAAGCGGCGGTCGCCAAGATATACGAGGCAAGGGTGAATAAAGTAAGAATATTGTATCTTGAGAATGACAAATATTTCGCCGCGATAAAAGGCCAGAAACCGGGCGTGGAAAGCGCTTATAACGGATCCGACTCGTTCAAGCTGCGTTTTTCAAGGATGTTGTCGCTCGGCACGTTACTTGCGGCGAGGGAAATGAACATCCATCCGAGCGTTATACAGACGAATGATTGGGGGACCGCGTATGTCAAGGCATACCTCGAGGGCCGCGAGAGGATAGACCCGGCCGCGCAGAACCTGCGGCAGGATCCCCACCTTGCCAGGACGCGTGTAATGAGCGTGACGCATAACCTGCACTTCGGATACCAGGGCAGGATAGGCTCGGGCAGTGTTTGGGAGCGTGATATGAGGATCACGCACGACCTCGGCATGTATCCGGAAGCCGACGGTGGTGTGGTTTTTACGGGAGACGATCCCCTCATGATTAACCCGACTTATACGGCTGTGAGGACAGCTGATTTCACGCGTGATGTAAGCGAAGGCCATCACGACAGGAGCATTGATTACAGGTATGAATGGGAGATGGGCAAACTTACCGGTCTCTTGCGGGAGAAAGACAGCCGGGGGATGTATGACGGCCTCCTGAACGGGTTGGGGCTTGTCAAGAGGCAAAGGGATTTTCTTATGGCCATGCTTGTCGGCGGCGGAGACCAAGGGGTGAAAACGGCGCGCGAGAGGATAAAGCAAGATATGCGGGCAAAACTCGTCGATCCTGAATACGGCAAAGATACGCCCGGCTACAGGGAGATGGTGGAGAATATATGCGCGAACCCCGGCAGATATGTGCGCAGTTTTCTCGAGATGGGCCACGACAGCGAGCGCAGGCTGTTCGCTAAATTCTTTTTTGAATTTATATCGCCTGTCCAGAAGGAGAGGCTGCAGAAGGCCGTCGGTCTCGAGGCCGATCAGGGCAAGTTTGTCTATTCCATGCTGCACAGGACAGGCGAACAGAAGGGGCACCAGCTTATGCTGGCTGAGATCTGGCAGCGGAATAAGCCTAGTGAGCTTCGCGCCATGCCTGACACGGGCAATTATTTCTGGTCGAGATATGAATCATACGACCACAACATGCGGCTTTCCGACAAAGACCGGCAGGCTCTTGAGACATACGCGGCCGCGAATGGACGCGGGGCACTGAGGGCGGCCGAGGTTGCCATGATTCTTAACCCGGATATCCAGTTTATTGTTGCCGGGAGTGTTGACAAAGGAAGCCCCTTTGATACCGGCTTGGCTGATATAGCGGAGAGATTCCCCGAAAGGTTCATATATAAGCCTGAGTTTATTAAATCCGATAATCCCCTCTATGACCTGATATATTCCGGATCGACCAGGTTTGGCATGCCGTCATGGTATGAGCCGGCCGGCCTGTCTAATCAGGAGGCCGCCGCTTACGGCGTGCCGCGGCACCTGTCGCGTCGCGACGGCCTGAAAGACGGTGAAATAAAGGTCGACGGCGTCGAAGAGGGGTTTGAGCCGTATAACCCTGTCGAATGGTTCGCGTCTTTAAACCGGAATTACGATACTTTTAAGAATAGGCCTGCCGCGGAGTGGGAACTGCATTATCAGGCTATCATCCAGGATAACAGATGGCTGAATAAGGCGAAAAACTACATCGAACTTTACAGAAGGATATCTGAACAGTCTCCTATCGCTGAATTGACGGTATTGGAGGTTGCCGCTGCTATACACCGGGCAAGGGTTACGAAGCAGAAAGACGCTGCTGATGAACTGATAAAAGCGGGTTTTACGGCCGGGGAGGCAATAGCTGTTGTTATAGAATGTATGAAGCGGTCAGGAAACAGGGTACTGGTTGACGCCCTTGCCAATAAACATATACCGGCTTTGAGCGATATAGTTGAAACTCATGACGAGCTTGTACGTAAGCTGCTGTCGGGAGCCGCTGACGATGCGTCCTTAAATCCGGACGTGCAGCGTAAATTTGTGCATGCGTTGGATCTTGTATCGAACAGGAGTCAGGCCCTGGGGGACCGGTCCTTGCAGCCCGGTTCGGGCGAACCCGGCCCTTCGCGTCCGGCGCCCGGCATTGCCAGAACATACGCTAAATTTATTCAAGAAAATAAACCGCTTACAGGGACCATCGCTAATAAGTCTCGTGAGCCCGTGTTGCTGCGTGTACCCGTGGAAGTTATAGATATAATAGGTTTTCATGTTGCTGACGGGTTCGTTAGAGCCTTTGAGCGGTCACATAACGGTATCGTTGAGCTGTTTTATATGAACGGCGACGACGGCGCTGAAGTCCAGGAGTCGGTATACGGAATCCTGGGCC
>JBDRBZ010000084.1:0-2131 GCA_043822175.1 Candidatus Omnitrophota bacterium | reverse complement strand
CAGGGCCTTCACGACGATGAGGCTTACGAGAGTGTAAGGATTGGTAATATTGGTATACTCTTCGTCAAGATTGATGTTGTATTCCATCACGCGCGGTGTTCCCTGCCGAGCCGAATAATCCTTATAAGAAACTTTTCCTATCTTGAGGCGCAGCCTGTCTATCGCTCCGAGCAATTTAAAGTAAGGTACAAATAACAGTGCGGCAACCGGTATTGCGGCTATACCAATGTAGTTCCCTAACATAAGCATAACAAGAAATATGGGAATCATCATCAGGGGTAAGGTAAAGCCGATTATTATCACATATAAGGGCCCCTGTAAAAACTCCTTAAGAATGGGTATTACCGTCCAACCCAATATCTTCCTGCGCGCCGCCCATATCTGGGACCTGTATTTAAACACTATGAGAGCGGTTATAACCAAAACCGCGATGAAGATTACGTCTGATACGCCCGTGCTTTGCATTGTCTGCGGCACGCTGCCTATAATGTCCGCTGTGGCCTCTTTTTCCGATACGAGAGAGTAGATCAATCCCGCGCCGACGGTTAATAGAATCACTTTTGGGACTGTCTTCCATTTTGACGGAGTTGTCGGCGCCTTTGGTGCAGATGGAACTTTCTTCGCGCGGGATTGGGCTTTTATCTCTCCTTCTGTTTTGTCCGCCGCGGCCCTGAATGATCTGGACAGCTCCGGCGACAACTGGCTAAACCTGCTATCCGTTAACCAGAAATCAAACCTTTTCTGCCGCTCCCTGGCCCTCGCCAGCATCGCTTCGGCCCTGTCTGTTTTACCGCTTCTGAGAGCGATCTTTGCTTCGACCAGAAAATTGTACGGAGGCTCCGCTTCCTCTACAAACGCCCGCACATCGATATACGAGGGAAGCTGCGCCGATACAGCCAGCAGGCGGGCGCGCTCCATGATGGCAAGGCGCCCTTTGCCGTTCCACTTGTCCCACCACCACATTCCGACCTGGAGAGCATTTATACGCGGATGCTCCGGGTCTGATTCTAATTTTATCAAATCGAATTCCGGGATGCCGCATTCGATCAAATGCTGGATACCGATAATATAAGCCAGCAGGCCGTTTTCACTCATCTTATTACGGATGAAGCCTGCTATCTTGTCCCGCGAAGGCGCGGCGGCGCCGCTGTTTATATAGCTCCTTATTTCAGCTATATCAGAGAGTGTTTTCACGGCCTCCGGATTATTATCTGTTTTTCTAAGCTTTGCCGTGATGTCATCCAGCCATTTGTTCAGACATACAATTTCTTCGTAGAATTCGCTGGATATGGACTTGCCATGCTGAACCCTGATCCTGTGTAATCGTATAAACTCCTCGACCCTTATCGGATCCATCTGAATGGGCCCGCCTTTCCTGTCAAGGTGAAGCGATCCGCCAAGCTCTATGGTGGTAAGAGATTGTGTGAGCCGCTCCACGCGCAGCCGTTCATCTCTCCCCAGATTATTACCGACAATATCGATAGCGCGCTCTATCTGTCCATACAGAAGATCTCTTCTCTCCGCAATGGACATACTCTTGAGTTCTTCGATAAGAAGCGGGCCGGTTTGCGTCATGACAGGACGCTGAACGATCTCCTTTGGCAGCGGAGAGGGGGCTGCGGGAGCTTGCACAGATACAGCTGTAGGGGCAGGCGCTGGAGCCTCTTGGATGGCTTCGCCAAAGCGCGTTAGCAGCGCCGAGCCGAAAATAATGCCTCCCGCCAGAATGCTAAGCGCCGCGGCCTTTTTTATTTTCATGTGTTTGGATACCAGAAGATATGAGGCAAGCCCGCCCAAAATTGCCGCTACAATAGCCAGCGGTATAAAGTAGTTATTACTTAGGACTTGCGCTGCGATTTCTCCGGCAGATGCTATTGCGGCTGTGCTGAGTAAAGTCGCCGCGAACGCCGGGACTATCTTGCCCCACGGCGTGCCCGGAGCGCCGGGCGGCGATTTTATTTCTACGCCTTGTTCCCTTATTTCTTTAAGCATTCTATCGGCAGTTTCAAGTTCCGTGCCCGTAAACCCGAAGACCCTTTCAACAATAAAAAAGTTCCTTGCTGCTCTCTGCAATGCTTCGATAAATTTGGCATCTTTAGCCAGCAGTAAACCAGGTTGATTTTTTGCCTGC
>JBDRBZ010000083.1:0-5771 GCA_043822175.1 Candidatus Omnitrophota bacterium | reverse complement strand
TCAAAAAAGAGGATGCCTTCAAATACAGCATTGTGGTGGCTGCGATGGCGGGTGTGTCTCCGGGGCAGCAGTATCTCGCGCCGTACGTGGCATGCGCGCTCGGAGAATATTTCATGTACAAAGGCGGGCACGTGATTGTGGTGTTTGATGATTTTACCAAACATGCCTGGTCCTACAGGGAAATATCGCTCCTTCTCGGAAGGCCGCCCGGCAGGGAAGCGTATCCCGGAGATGTGTTTTATCTCCATTCAAAAATGATCGAACGTGCGGCCAAGATGTCGAAAGAGCTGGGGGGGGGCTCAATGACGTTTTTCCCGATAGTCGAGATCCTGGAAGGCGATCTTACGGGATACATATCCACGAACCTTGTCTCGATGACTGACGGTCAGATATACTTAAGCACTCCGCTTTTCGCGGAAGGATTTCGCCCGGCCATAGACATAGGCCTTTCGGTGTCAAGAATCGGCACAAAAGTCATGTGGAACGCGCTAAAAAAACTGAGCAAATCCCTGCGTTTGGAATATATTCAGTACAGGGAAATGCTACGACTTTCGCGTCTTAAGGCTGGCGGACAGCAATCCGACAGCGCGGCCGAACAGATGAAAGGCGGAGAGATACTTTCCGTGCTTCTGAAACAGGATAAGGACAGCCCCGTGCCCATGGACGAAGAAGTAATTGTGTTTTACGGACTCGCGAAAAAACACGCATATGACCTTACAAACGACCAGATCCCAAAGTACATGGCTGAGATCTACGGATATGTCAAGAAGACAGCCCCCGAACTGATAAAAGAGCTTAATGAGACAAGGGAATTGACCGATGCTATGGAAAAGAAGCTTGATCAAATATTCAAGCAGTACGTGGCGGCCGCGATGCGGGAATCATCCGCGACGACAAAATCCGAGGAAGATGAGGCGTAGCGGATGGCTACTACGGCGCTCGGCAGCATAAAGCTTCTCATAATGAATCCGGAACAGAAAGTTTTCGAGGGCACCGTAACAAGTATATTCATACAGGGAGACACGGGTGAATATGAGCTTTTACCGTATCACTATCCGGTTCTGGGCCTTCTTTGCCAGGGGAGGATAATTATTGACTGGAAGTACGCCATATATGTAAAAAAGGGTATCGCGCGGTTTTTTAAAAACGACTGCGTGATTCTCGTAGAACTGGATCAGGAGAAAACATGAATACGATAATCGTACTTTTAATCATGTTTATAGCCGTGGCCGGGCCCTCGCTTGTTATAGGGTTTCTGGGCTACGCGACAATAAGGGCGCTCGGGCGAAATCCGTCGGCGGCTTCAAAAATTTTCATGGGCACTTTAATACTGCTTGTTTTTGTCGAGGCGATCTCTATCATCGCCATGCTTGTTATATTCCAGCTTTTTACAGCCGGATAAACCGGACGGGGCTTTTACCCCTTGAAAGGGAGGTAGTCATCATGCTGATAAAACTGATTATAATACAGACCATACTTTTCGGGGCCGTGATTTTTTTCTTAAGGAAGATGACGGTGGGGGATACGGACAGCGCGGTCAGCAGGCTTAACGAGTCTTATTCCGATATGAACAAGAAAAAGGAAGAGCTTGTCGCCAGAATGCATGAGATCGAGAACGAATATAACATGAAAAAGCAGGAGGCCGAGAAAATAGTCTCACAGATGCGGGATGAGGCCGATAAGGAGATTGTGAAAAAAAAGGACGAGACCTTCAAGAAAGCCAAAGAAGAAGCCGAGAGGATTGTGGCTGACGCCATGAGCGCCAAGGAAAAGGTGCGGGAGGACATACGGAAGGAAGAGGAGATGAGGATGGTTGATTACTGCGCGGACCTCTACAGGAGGCTGTTCGGCGACTCGGTGCAGGATAGCGTGGATGCAGTGCTTGTTGAGGATTTTATCGCGGAATTAAATAACATGGACATGACGAAAACGAGTCCGGATATAAAGGAAGCTGAGATTGTGGCGAGGCGCGAGCTTGGCGCCAAAGAAAAAGAGGCGATAGCGGTGGTGATGCAGGAGAAGCTGGGGAGAAAGATAGAGCTTAAGACGGCAGTGGACGAAAATGTGCTCGGAGGGCTCATGATAAAGTTCGGAAGCCTTGTGCTTGACAACAGTATCCGGGGCAAACTCAGCGAGGCGGCGCTTAACAGAAAAAACGAGATAGAATCCAGGACTTGAGCAGTGTCGAAAACAACAAAAATCAAACATGACCTCGAGGACGTGGATGCCCTCCTCGAGATATTCCAGATACTCAAGGACGTGGCGTCCAATAATTTCTATTCGGCCGCCAGAAGGAAGGCGCGCCTCGAGGAATTCGCGCTGGCGTTTGTCGAGTTTTTCAGGATGGTGAGCCTGGCGAAATGCACAAGCCCCCTTGTTCATCCCGCGGTAGAGGAGGTCGGGCTTGTGCCCATCACTTCGGAAGGCGGCTTCATGGGAGACATGACGGCTAAAGTTATAAAACAGACCATTGAGGAAACCCACAGGCATAAGGTTTCCGAGATCATAGCGGTGGGCGGCAAGGGCGGAGCTAAAATAAAGTCATTGATCGGCAAAAAATACGAGATAACTATTTTCGCGGATATCGAGGAAAAAGGGCTTTTTAGATCCACACTCGATGCCAAGGCCCACATAATAGACCAGGTGAAAAAAAATAAATTCGGCAGGGTGTACGCTATTTTCCCGAAAGCGAAAACAATAAATCTGATCAAGCCGGCTGTCGTCAAGCTTCTTCCGTCCGAAGAATTGCTGACAAAGCAGAAAGAGATCAAAGATACGCTGGAAAAGGTCATTCTCGAGTCACATACGGATGACATCATGGAATACCTGGCGGAAATGTGGCTTACATGCAGGGTCTTTGAGCTGCTGGAAGACTGTGTTATCGCCGGATACGCCGCGCAGTCACAGCAGCTTGAAAGCGGCCTCGAGAAACTCAAGAAGGACAGAAAGGGGCTGGTGCTGGCGTTCGGAAAATCAAAGAAAAGCGATATAGATAAAGCCCTTAGAGAGGTCTTTACGGCTTCACTCATGACAGGCGGGGGAAAGTAAGGGGGATACATGTCCGATGATGCGGTTGTAAAAAGCGAAAACAAAGCGGCGGAAAGAGGGGACAATGAAAAAACGGTTAAATCCGGGCGGATTGTTTCTGTGCAGGGGCCTGTAGTGGATGTTAAATACGAAAACCCCAATTTTATGCCTCCGCTCTATGACGTTCTGAATTCTGTCGCCTATGACGGCAGGGAAGTGCTGCTCGAAGTCGCCGAGCATCTGCCCGGTAATATCGTAAGGTGTGTTTCTCTTTCCGATACGCTTAATCTGCAGAAAAATTCCCGCGCAACTAATACGGGAGCGCCGGTTACCATCCCTATCGGGGATGAGCTTTTTACGAGGATAGTGAATGTTTCAGGAAGGCCCCTTGATAATGGGCCTGAAGTGACGACAAAGGAAAGAATGCCTATACGGAGGCCGGTTTCCAGGGCCAACTTTGTCCTGTCCACCAAGTTTGTGGAGAAGCCGCAGGTAATGGAGACCGGCATAAAGATGATAGACCTTCTCTTTCCGCTTGTAAAAGGCAGTAAAACAGGCGTGCTTGGAGGCGCCGGCTGCGGAAAAACAGTCATAATACTGGAACTCATCAATAACATTGTCCAGAAACACAGCGGCGCCTGCGTTTTCTGCGGCATAGGCGAGCGCATAAGAGAGGGTAATGAGCTGTACTATGAGCTTGCCGAGCATAATCTGCTCAGCAAGGTAATGATGGTGTTTGGTCAGATGAATGAACCGCCCGGGGCCAGGTTTGAGATCGTAAATACCGGCATTACCATGGCTGAATATATACAAAGCAAGAATAAGGATGTGCTCCTCTTTATGGATAATATATTCCGGTTTGTCCAGGGGGGCCAGGAGGTGTCGATCCTGCTGGGGCGTGTTCCTTCGGAAACAGGGTATCAGCCTACCATGGCTTCGGAAGTCGGGGGTGTGCAGGAAAGGATACGCTCTATTAAAGGGGGAGGGTCTATCACGGCGTTTCAGGCGGTGTATGTGCCGGCTGATGATATGACAGACCCGGCGGTCGTGGCTATATTCAGCTATCTGGATTCGGTGATAAAACTCTCGAGGGATCTTGTCCAGAAAGGCTTTTACCCTGCCATTGATCCTCTTCAGAGCGCCAGTTCGAATCTCGATTCGAGCATAGTCGGCAAGCGCCACTATGATATAGCGCAGAGGGTGATAGAGCATATAAACAAGTATAAACAGCTGGCAAAAATAGTTCAGGTCATAGGGGTCGAGGAACTATCCAAAAATGACAGGATGGGATATGAGCGGGCCGAAAAAGTGCTGAATTTCATGACACAGCCTTTCATAGTTTCGGAAGTTTATACGGGGCATAAGGGCGAATATGTTTCAGTTGAGGATACGCTTGACGGCTGCGAACGGATAATAGGCGGCGAATTCGACAAAAAAGACGCGAAAGGTTTTTATATGATAGGCAAGATAAAATAATTACGGAGCGAAAATGAAAGGCATTGAGGGAAGGATATATAACAGGATATTATCGGAAAATATTATTCCCAGGCAGGAAATCGACAGGCTCGCGGCGAAGTGCCAGGGCACAGGCCATTCTTTATACCAGTGCATACTGGATGAGAAACTGCTCGACGAGAAAACACTGGTGGGGTTAACAGCCGATATACTGAGCGTGCCGCATGTAAACCTCCGCGGGATGAACATTGATGAATCCGCGGTGCGGGCCGTGCCGGTCAGGTTCGCGTGGTATTATAAGTTTATGCCTGTCTCCATGGAAAACAGTAAGCTCACGATAGCTGTCAGCAGCCCGTTGAGCGTAAACGTGCAGGATGAAATACGCCTTAACCTCGGGTTTGAAATAGCGCTTTTAATGACGGAAGCCGACCAGATTCTTGAGCAGCTGAAAAAGCATTATGGTTTAGGCTCGGATACTGTTGAGCAGATGATATCTCAGGACAGGAAAGAGCCGCGGGCGGCAGCGGCGGTACAGGCCGAGGGCATAGAGGACATAGAGAAGCTGGTTGAGGATGCCTCGGTTATAAAACTCGTTAATCAGATAATTCTTGAGGCATACAGGAAAAGGGCCACTGACATACATATAGAGCCTTACAGGGGCACGGTAAGGTTCCGGTACAGGATCGACGGTGTTTTATATGACCAGCGCGTACCTGAGGAACTGAACCGCTTTCTCATGCCCATACTATCCCGCGTAAAAATAATGAGTAATATGGATATCGTGGAGCGCCGCATACCTCAGGACGGCAGGGCAGTGGTGAGGACACAGGACCAGATGCTGGACCTGCGTATATCTTTTATCCCGACCCCGCACGGGGAAAGCGTGGTGATCAGGATGCTTCCCACAAAGAAGTTTTTTGGCCTCGATAAGCTCGGCCTGTCCGATCAGAACCGCAATATTATCGAATCGCTCGGTTCCAGGCCTAACGGCATAGTGTTTCTCACGGGTCCTACCGGATCGGGTAAGACAACAACCCTCTATGCGTGTCTCGAGAAGATTGATAAACAGGCCAAGAAAGTAATTACGATAGAGGACCCCATCGAATATGAGATAAAGGACACAACCCAGATACAGGTGAACCCTTCGGTGGGGCTGACATTTGCCTCAGGTCTAAGGAGTATGCTGAGGCACGATCCTGATGTCATAATGGTCGGCGAGGTTAGAGATAAGGAAACGGCTGAAATAGCCATCCGTGTGGCCCTTACGGGACATCTTGTTTTCTCTACGG
>JBDRBZ010000082.1:0-10630 GCA_043822175.1 Candidatus Omnitrophota bacterium | reverse complement strand
AACCCGGCCGGTTTCCCCTGCTAACGTCCCCGTACAGGGTAAATTGCGAAACACTCAGGATACTGCCGCCGGCCTGTTTTATGTCGAGATTCATTTTTCCGGCCGAGTCTTCGAATATGCGTAAATGTACCGTCTTTTTAGCCAACCGTTCTATGTCTGCCTCTTCATCGTCACGGCCTATGCCGACAAGGGCCAATAGGCCGCCGTCTATTTCTCCTGTTATTTTTCCGTCAACCGTTACTTTCGCGTGCGTAACCCGTTGTAAAACAACGCGCATTATACCGCTTTCTGAAACTCGGGCCATCGGCCCAACGCCATGTATATGATTAAATACTACGCTATATTTAGCCTATAATATATAAATTTTATCCCTCCGGGGGCCTCTTGTCAATAAAACAGTTATATTGTCGGGAACAGGACAGGAGTGGAGGCGCGAACCGGAATCGCACCGGTGTAAACGGTTTTGCAGACCGCTGCCTAACTACTCGGCCATCGCGCCATGACACGGATGTTTCTATTGCGGCTTTACAGACTTTATATCTCCGTTCAGATAGAGAACATTAATCATTCCGTTGCCGTGATTACGCCCTTTATCATATACAATCGGCATATTATCTGGCATTCTAAAATCGTAATCGGCATTATATTCATAATCCGGCTCTTTTGCGGTTCCCTTAGTTTTGCTGAACGGGCAATCAAAAACATTTTCATCGCTTATGTAACCCCTCGTGAACAGGAGTGTCAGGCTGGACGGCTGAACCTCGCCGTTCTCCAGGTAGAATTCCCTTATCCCTATTGATATTTTCTGCAGATTGTTCACGCATCTGATATGTCTTGCCCTTTCCCGGACCATCTTTACAAAAGGCATAAGCGCATAAAACATGGCCGCCATAAGGGCCATGACAACGCCCAACTCCAAAATCGTAAATCCTTTCCTCATATGAGTTTTCGGATTATAACACACGTTTTTCTCTTATGTCAAGAAAACGGCGGTTTTTTTCCGGTTCAGGATATCCTCTGCCATATCCAGTATTATTTTGCTGAGTCTGACCTTACTTTTATTTCTTACGGATATTGTCCGCCCCCCTCTGGCAAAGATCGTAAAATCCTTGTCCCCCTCTCCGAAAGGGGACGTGGAAGGCGTTATGCTGTTGGCTACGATAAAGTCAAGTTTTTTAGCGCGCATCTTTTTCACGGCATTGAAGGCCAGGTTTTCGCTCTCCAGGGCAAACCCTACCCTGACCTGGCGCTTCAGGTGAGGTACGGATTTAAGGATGTCCCTGTTCACGGTTAGTTTTAGCGTCATATTTTTACGCTTTTTCAGCTTTTCCGGGAAAACGGTTTCGGGCCGGTAATCCGATACAGCCGCAGCCATCACAAAGCAGTCGGCCTTTTTAAACGTTTTCATGACAGCCTTATACATATCAAGAGCGGTTTCCACGCATACGGTCTTCACTCCGGGCGGAGGTTTTATGCTTACGGGTCCTGACACCAGCGTAACCGCCAGCCCCCTTCGCGCAGCTTCCTTCGCAATCTCATATCCCATGATGCCGGTAGACCTGTTTGTCAGCCCTCTTACCGGGTCTATCGGTTCAAAAGTCGGTCCTGCCGTAATCAAAATAGTCTTCATAATATTAAGTATTGATTATTTAAGAAGAGACAGGGACGCGTCCATGACGTCGGCAGCGTCCGCAATATGCCCGACCGCATAACATCCGCAGGCCAGATCCCCTTCAACCGGACCAACGAATGTATACCCCATATCCTTGAGCGCCTGTATGTTCTTTTGGACGGATTTATGATTATACATGTTGTTATTCATAGCCGGGGCTATTACCACCGGCGCTTTTGAGGCAAGAATGGTGCACGTTATAATATCATCGCATATACCCTGGGCCAGTTTGCCTATTATATTCGCCGATGCAGGGTAAATAACTATAAGATCGGCCCTGTCCGCGAGAGAAACATGCATGGGGGATCTCTGCCCGGGTACGGTAAACATGTCAGAGACAATCTTATTGCCGCTTAGTGTCTCCAGGGTCAAAGGCGTTACAAAATGCAGCGCCTCTTTTGTAAGCGCGCAGGTAACGTCAAACCCTTTTTTCCTGTAAGCGTTTACCAGCCCGCAGGCCTTATACGCGGCAATGCTGCCGGTAACGCCGACTATCACACTTTTATTCTTTGATCCCATTTCCCGGCCTTTATTCCTTCTTTCTGATCTTATAGTCGATCTTTCCTTCGACTATTTCCTTGAGAGCGACAGTTGTGGGTTTCATGCCCAGGGCGCATTCAACAAGACTCTTCGCGCCCTGGCTTATTTCCTGCGCCCTCCTGGCCGCCAGTATAGCAAGTTTATATATGCTGTTTTTACCTTTCATGAGCCTGTCAATCCCTATCTCCCCCATGCTTTTCACCTCACGTTTCTTTTTGTTTCACACCTTTTTGCGATAATAACGGCCCTTAACTGTTCTACCGCCTCCGTCAGGATGTCATTCACGATAACATAATCGTATCTTTTCGCGTATGCCATTTCTTTTTTAGCTATATTCAGGCGTTTACGCATTTCTTTTTTCGCGTCAGAGCCCCGCATGCCGAGCCTTTTCTCGAGATCGCCCCTGCCCGGAGGCAGGATAAAGACCATTACGCTCCCCGGCATGCGCTTCTTCACCTGGGCGGCGCCTTTCACGTCTATCGTAAGGATAACATCATGGCCTGCCCTCAGGACGGCTGTAAGCGGCTTTTTAGGGGTGCCGTAATAAGAGCCGAAATTATTCGCCCATTCAATGAAATCGCCTTTTTCGGCTTTCATGCGGAAGGATTTTTCGGAAATAAAGTAATAATCCCTGCCATTTTTCTCGCCTGAGCGCGGCCTGCGTGTCGTGGCCGAAACCGATCTCTTAAGGCCGCTTATTTTTTTCACCACGGCGCTTACTATGGTCGTCTTGCCGCACCCTGAAGGGGCTGAGACGATAAAAACACTGCCCGTCCTTTTGGCGTCACTCAATGTTTTTGACCTGCTCACGTATCTTTTCTATCTCGCTCTTTATCTCGATAGTGCTTTTCGAAACACTGTAATCGCTGGATTTCGAGCCGACCGTGTTGGCTTCCCTGTGCATCTCCTGCGCGACAAAGTCCAGTTTTTTTCCGGACTCGCCCCCTTTTGTGACAATATTCTGAAAATTAAGCAAATGGCTTTTCAGCCTCGTTATTTCCTCGGAAACATCGGAGTTCTTCGCGTAAAGGGCCACTTCCATTACAAGCCTGTCGTTGCTGTTGGGGGAAATGCCGGATATTTCCTTTATCCGTTTTTCCAGCCGTTCCTTGTATTTTTTCACGTTGAGATGTGATTTTTCTTTTATCCTCGCGACATGTTTTCTGATCCTGGAAAGCCTGGTGTTAAAATCCCTCGAAAGATGCCTGCCTTCCCTTTCCCTGTCGCGGATAAGCCTGTCCTGCGCCAGTTTAACCGCCTCCTCGACGTGCGGCCATAACCGCGATACCTCTTTCTCGCTTTCCCTGTAATTAAGCACGCCCGGAAACGAGATGATCTCCTTGAGGCCGATTTTTTCGTCGAGAGAAAACATTTTTTTGAGCTCGCATAATCTCCTGTAGTAATTCTTGGCCAGCCTCTCATCGACATACAGGCTCTCGCTGTGGGGCGAGACGCCTTCATACACGGTGTTAAGGTAGACCTTACCCCTTTTGATGGATTTTTTGAGCAGGGCCTTCACCCTGTCCTCAAAAATTACCAGGCTGTTGGGAAACTTACACGTTATTTCGAGAAATTTGTGGTTTACGGTCCTGATCTCAACGGTAAGCATTCCGTATTTTGACCTGGCCTTACCGCTGCCGAAACCCGTCATAGATCTTATCATATCAGGCCCACACCCGTCTTCTTTCCGAGGTCTCAACTGTTTTGGTAGGATAAATATCGAAAATGACTTCGTCCGGCTCAAACCAGAGTTTTATCTCCCTCTCCGCCTCTTTTTCGTCGGTCGAAGCGTGGATGACATTCTCGTATACGCCTTTGGTCGTTATGCGCCCGTATGCCCCGCGTATGGACACCGCGTCAGCCTCCTCCGGATTTGTCGAGCCGCATATGGTGCGCACCTTGTTTATAGCATCCGGTCCCCAGTAGACAAGGGCCATTACTTTCTTTTTATGGTATTCACCCATGATGTATTTTATCAATTCCTCGAAAAATCGTTCTTGGCTCAGATATTTATAATGCTCCCTTGCCAGCGCCTCGCTGACTTTGACGATCTTAGCCCCTATGATCTCGAGTTTGGTTTCAGAAAGGCGTGTCAGGACATTGCCGGTAAGGGACTTCTTAAGCCCGTCCGGTTTAATAAGTATCAATATCTGCTGTTCTGCCATAGGTATCTGCCGGTAGTATTATAAACTTGTTATTTACACATAACTTGCGGATGTCATATTTTACCAGTAAGACCGGGTTTGTCAATAGATATGTTGGGTTACTTGTCCTCCGAAGCCCTACCATCGTGTGACAGCGCAGGGCGTAGGAAGATGGGCTTGTGGGCTTTCCGCAGCCCGAAAACTATTGACAAGGGCCTGATAGTAAGATATAGTAATTTAACAAAAGTGTTAAATAGATATTCTTAGCTTATGCGGTTAAACGAACTATCGTCCATCAACAAACTGTATCTTACTCCAGGGGATATAGCTAAAACCCTCGGCATATCCCATGAATCAGCCTGTGTAACATGTTCCCGATACACGAAAGCCGGGTTGATGCTGCGCATAAAAAGAAACTATTACGTGCTCCCGCATATATTCTCGGCCTTAACCGAGGAGCAGGCATTCGCGATCGCAAACATGCTCCAAACCCCATCCTATATCTCTTTGACCACGGCCCTTTCTTTTCACGGTATTTCCACCCAAATACAGCGGGATTTTTACGAATCCGTGGCCCTGAAAAGGACGAGGGAATTTGCCATAAAAGAAAAAACCTTCGTGTTCACGAAAATAGACAGGCGATTATACGGCGGCTTTATCAAAAAAGACGGTTATTTCATGGCTACGCCTGAAAAGGCGGTCCTGGACGCTTTGTACCTCTCATCCCTGGGCAGATACTCCCTTGATATTTCAGCGATAGATCGCGCGAAATTGAACAAAAGTGAAATCGTGCGCCTGGCCGGCAAGTATCCGGAATCCGTCAGAGCCAGGGCCGGCAAACTGTTTAATTGACGGGAAACAACTTCTTAGAACCAATGAAACGGGGGCGCCATGTGGGATCTCTCAAAACATGAACGGATCGAGATGGAAATTCTCGAGGGATTACATTCAAAAAAAATCCTGGATCACCTGATCTTCTGCGGCGGCACCATGCTCAGATTATGCCATGAACTGAACAGATATTCCGTGGACCTTGATTTCTGGCTCCCGGACCGGGATAAAGGCGGCCTTGTTTGCGGCGGCATAAGCGAGTTCCTGAGCGGGCGCTTCGGGATCAGGAAAAAGGCCAATAACCGCTCTTCCATAATTTTTGAGTTCACGGTAAAAAATTACCCGCGCAGCCTTAAGATAGAAATCCGCAAGATTTCCGATCCCGTATCCTGCGAGGAGAAAATAGCATTCTCAAAGCATAGTTCCATACAGGTGCTCCTCAGGGCGGCTACCCTCGGGGAAATGATGAAATCCAAAGTCGAGACCCTGCTCGACAGGGCCGAGATACGGGATGTCTTTGATGTGGAATTTCTCCTGAGACGCGGGGTGCCGCTGGCGGCTTCCCGGAAACAGCTTAAAAATGTACAGGACATAATAAAATCCCTTAAACCCAGGGATTACCGAATAACCCTCGGCTCTTTGCTCGAATTTAAAGACAGGCATTATTTTAAGGCGGCTAATTTCCGGTTCACCTTAAACCATATCTCAAACCTTCTGCATGCCGGGGCAGATACGGCAAAAAGGAATTAAGGCGCATGGAAGCCGACGGACACTGCCGCGGATGCGGATCCCTGTACGTAGTCGCGACACCGATAGGCAATCTCGGGGATATTACCATAAGGGCGATCGATACGCTCAAAACCGTAGACGTCATAGCCTGTGAGGATACGCGCAGGACAAAGATACTGACATCCAGGTACGGCATAAATACCCCCCTGATAAGCTTCTTCGCGCATAATGAGGTCAGAAAAACAGCTTTTCTGATAGAAAAACTTAAAGAGGGGAAAAGCGTCGCTCTTGTCTCCGACGCCGGCACACCCGGCATATCTGACCCCGGATACGTCATCATACGCGCCTCTATCGACAATGCCATCCCCGTCGTATGTATCCCGGGGCCGTCAGCCCTCATAAGCGCGCTTGTCATATCCGGCAAACCGACAAATAAATTTGTCTTTGAGGGCTTTCTTTCCAACAAATCGGGAAAAAGGCGCCGCCGGCTGGAAGAGCTGAAAACCGAGGAGAGGACCGTTATATTATACGAATCCCCTCATAGAATAATTAACCTCCTGGCTGACATAGCCGATATTATGGGCAACAGGCAAATCATATGTGTAAGGGAATTGACAAAAAAATTCGAGGAAATTCTGCGAGGCGAAGCCGCCTCGCTGGCCGATACATTCAGACAGAATCCTCCAAAAGGCGAGTTTACGGTGATAATTTGACCCCGGTAATGCATGGCGCGTCCGGCAGCGAAAGATCTACTATCTCCCTGTCCTGCACAGGATTGCCGTATATATCCCGCATTATCCTTACGATGGGTTTAAGCGGTGATCCGGCGGCCGACTCGATGACCGTGGCTATTTCCTCTGTATCCAATATCACATCCATGCCTAAAGGGTATATAGACAGACTGTTCACCAGCAGTTTTATGACCTCGTAATCAAATTTATCCTTCAATGACTCCATCATAAGCTTTATTGAAGAGTGCGCATCGCATCCTGCCCTGTACGGCCGGCCATGGCTGATCGCCTCAAAAGTATCTGCCAGGCCTATTATGTTGGCGTACAATCCGATCTCGCGCGATTTCAGGCCTTTCGGATAGCCGCTTCCGTCGGCCCTTTCATGATGCGTACGTACTGCCTCATAAACCGCCGGGCTCACCTGCCCCAGCTTGTCGGCTATCCTAAGGCTTGCCGAAATATGGCCCCTTATGACAAGATTTTCCTCCTGTGATAACTTTCTCGGCTGATTGACAATACCGCGGAATGAATCGAGCCCGGCGTCGCAAAGAATGCACGCCAGCCCTAATTCCTTCATTTTTGACGCTGTCAGACCTGCCTTTATCCCGATAAAAGAAGATAGCAGGAGAACATTGAGAATATGCATAGGCAGGTAATATCCTTCGCCGGCGCCGTAAAACCCCTGGAACACGAACTCTCCTTCTGTTATCCTGTTGAAGAGCCCTTCCAGATAATCGTACAGGATCTGGAGATGTCTGTCGAGTGGCCCGCCGCACCTTCTTGTTTCCAGAAGGTCCTCTATGACCGCGGTCCTCTCGTTATACAAAAAACTCCTTACCCGTGCTTTGCCGTCACCCGGTGTTTCCAGTATTTCTTTCGGGAACCGTAACTCTTCCATAAAAACCGCCTTTAGTGATTTTACCGGCCCTCATTTGAATTATACCATACAGCGGCATATGATTTGTAACAGAAATGTGATTTTCGTGTATTATTTATGTTTTAAACTATTATGGAAGGAGCCGCCTTATCCGCGAGGTCGATCACCTTGCGGTCCTTAATCGGATTGCCGTATGTGTCCCTTATGATCATGACCACCGGCTTGAGCGGCGAACCCGGGGTAACGCCTATGACCCGGGCTATTTCCTCGGTATCCAGGCGTACTATCGTGCCTATGGGATACATGGACATTTTATCCACTATCAGCTTAATCACATCGTAGTCAAAACTGTTTCGAAGGGAATCTATGAGATACTTAATGGCCGTGTGGGCATCCGTACCTTCCCTGTAAGGCCGTTTGTGGCACAGCGCCTCATAGGTGTCAACTACGCCTATTATCTTGGCATAAGCGTTGATCTGGTCGGATTTCAGACCTTTGGGATAACCGCTTCCGTCGGACCTTTCATGATGCTTGGCTATGGCGTCATGCACGGACGGTTTATCCTGCTTTATCCTCCCGGCTATTTCCAGGCTTTTTTTGACATGCCCCTTAATGGTGTTGTGTTCTTCCCTTGTCAGATTACGCGGCTGCGAGGTAATTTCGCGAAAGTCATCAAGGCCGATGTCGCAAAGGACGCACGCCACTCCGAGATCTTTCATTTTAGACTTGTTCAGCCCGATCTTGGTGCCGAGAAATGACGAGAGAAAAAGCACGTTCACAATGTGATAGGGCAGATAATAATCGTTTTCGCCCGCGTTTTCGTATATCCACTTAAGCACATTTTCCCCGGTTACGAGATTATTGAAAAGCTCTTCCAGCATGGAATATAATCTTACGGTATACGGCACAGGATCCTCGTTCTTCCTTATTTTATCGATAAACTCCTTTATCACGTTGACACAGGAAACATAAAAATTATCGATCGGATCTTTAAGGCCGGTTTTCTTTTTCGTGATAAAAGAGACCATCTTTTCTGACGCGACCGGGCCGGAGGCGGGTTTCTTATCGGTCTCATGGCCTTGCTTTTTGTTGCCCCCCTCCGCGGCCTTACCCGGAAAAGCGACACCTTCGGAAGCGGGCCCGGATCCGCTTTTGTCCGGGGGGACACGCAGAATATCTTTCGGAAACCTGATTGTTTTGGGTGGGGCGGGTCCGTCCTTTTCGGGCGCGGGGATGCTTACGCGGTCCGCGTTTTTATCCGCGGCCTTGTCCTGCGGCGTTTCTTTTCCTTTATCTTTTTTACCGCTGTCCCGGTCATCGCCGTCCCGGCCTTTAAGCATGTCAAACATACGAGGCATGGCCAGACACCCCTATGTTCAGGTCAGCGACAACTTTATCCGTCAGATCCTTGTCAACAGTGCTAACGCCATTCCCGAAGCCTATCAGAAGACACATGTCGCAGACATTATTGATCTGTCGCGGTAATCCCTTAGAATAATCGAAAACCGCGTCTATCGCCTCATCCGTAAAGATGTCGTCCGCCCTTCCTGAGACTTCCAGGCGGTGCTTGATATACAGATAGGTGTCATTCCTGTCCAGGCCCGTCAGGTGGTACTTTATGCCCAGTCTCTGCAGGAGCTGCGGGATCGCCTTTATTTTAGGCAGCAGTTCGGGCTGCCCCATGAGCACAAGGGTGCACAGGAACCGGTTATTCAGCTGGAAATTAAGCAGGAGCCTTAACTCCTCAAAGGTCTCCATGTTTCTTATAATCTGCGCCTCGTCGATAAGCATGACCGTTTTCTTTCCGGCGTTCATATTTTTGTAAAATATTTCCTGAAGCGTGTGAAGGAGTTTGACCTTAGACCCGGTAACATGCTCGTCCTTCAGCTGATATATTATTTCCGAAATAAACTGGGTCGGCGTAAGCTGCGGGTGCGTTATAAGAGCGGCCTCATATATTTTATTCTTAATGAGCTCGTCTATCACAATCCTGCTTAACACCGTCTTGCCTGACCCGTAGTCCCCGGTCAGCATGGCGGCGCCTTTTTCCTCCTTTATGGCATACATCAGCCGCATCAGGGCTTCTTCATGTTTGCGCGAGTAATACATGAACTTCGGATCCGGACTATTCTCGAAAGGTTTTTCGGTCAGTTGCCAGTGTTTCTCATACATGCCCCTCTACCCCCTGTGTTTTCTTTCGTTTCCGTCGTGCAGGTAATACTCTTTATGGTAATAAGACGCGTAGGATTCCATGCTGAGCTTCGGGATAACGTTATTGAGTATAAGCCCGTTTATGCCCTGTTTGCCCCTTATGCTCTCAATGCGGGCTTTGGCCCTGCGCAGCGTGATCCTCGATGTCATGCCGACCCTGTAGACAAGAAGGGCCCCGTCCACCTTCGGGGCGAGTATGATGGGATCGCTGACAAGAAGTATGGGGGCCGTATCCAGGATCACAACATCGTATTTCTGCCTCAGGTACTGCATGGTTTCATCGAGTTTGTTGGAGTGAAAAAGGTGAACCGGGTTGGGCGCCACGGTGCCCGCCGTTAGGATATGGAGATTGTTGAGCCATGGCCTTTCCAGCACGTCGGTCACGCCCAGCTCGCCCAGCATAAGATCTGTGGCGTTTCTTATCACGGTATTGCCGATTTCTTCAAGTTCGTATTTTCCGAGCAGCACATCCGTAAGCCCCCCGGTTTTTTCCTTTAACCCGAAAACAGTCTCTATGTCGGGTTTGCGGATGTCCGTATCGACAAGAAGCGTATCATAGCCCATCTGCGCCAGTATGACCGACAGGTTGGATGAGATAAGCGATTTGCCCTCGCGCGGGTTGCTGCCAGTTATCATTATTATTTTGTTTTTTATCCTCCCGCCTACACCGAAGATCACCTGCACATTCGCGCCCAGGATACGGAAGGACTCGAGAAAAATCGACCCCTCATTCTGCCCCAGGATAAGTTTGCTCCTTATCCTTTCGCCCGATGTGCTCTTGTGCCCTTTCATTACAGTGGCAAGGCCTTGCCTCGATGATACCTTGCCCTGCATGGGAATGAGCCCCACGATACCGACTTTTACCAGCGCCTCTATATCCTCAACACGGCTTATC
>JBDRBZ010000081.1:0-4693 GCA_043822175.1 Candidatus Omnitrophota bacterium | reverse complement strand
ATGGCGGTTTCCGTATCCGGCGTAGCCATTCCGCTTTCCGAGATCTTTTCCCGCAGCGCTTTTATGCGGGTAAGGCACGGCCGACACATGCCAGCCCGGGCCTCCATGTCGGCGACATCAGAAGCGAGGTCTCCCATGCCTTCGGTATCGCCGTTTGAAAGCCCGGTTTCCATGAGGATAGCCCTGTATGTCTCGATGGATAAATAGGCCGGCGAACCGCTGTCAAGAAGGGATTGAGCCTCTGCCCTCATCTCCCTGAGGCGGTCCTCCGCAGCACGCGTTTCAACCGTGTCATGCTCTGACCTGACATGCCGGACTTTATCTTTGAGGCTTGATATGTGCGACCGCAAGTGTTCGATTAACGCGCGCGGGCCTTCGTCGGTACGCAGCCTGATCAGCCTTATCAGGCGCTCCATTGCTATTTTAAGAGTCCTGTAGGATGTGCCTAGCCTGTTTTCCAGGCCAGCCGTATCATGATACCTGCCGCGAGTACCGGCTTGCCCCTCAGCGATCGCCTTTTTAAAGTTACTTAGACTTGTCATAGCTAATCTCATGCGATCATTAATACCGTTTCTGTGCGATTCGTTCAGCCAGGGTTGCAGGCGGGCTATAAGCGCTTCGTGTTCCCGGTGCAGACGTTCCATCGCCACGGCATTGCCGCCGGCTATCCGTGAAGATAGTTTTTCCGCGACTTGAGGCACCGGCGGGGTGTCGACAAGGACAGGCTCGAGCCCGAGCCAACGGTATCTGTGCCGGCTGAACCTGATTCTCATTTCATCAACGCTTATCCCGGTTTCGGGGTCGATTTCCCTAATGCTCCTCTGCAGGTAAGCCGTTTCCCATGATTGACTTTCGTCGCCCGAACCGATCACCATAAGTATCAATACATCTAGATCATCGAATTTTCCGGACTGGCGCCACTGCCGTATTATCGGCACAAGAAACCCTTCGTAGTCCGGATACCGGTCATAGAGCCTAAGTTCCAACACATCGTCGAAGTCAGCTGCTCTCCTCAGCTCCCTGTCCTGCGTTGCGGCAAGGAATTCTGACGCGAGATTGTCAACCGCATCGACAACCGCGTTAACACGATAGAGGCGCCTGTCAATGATTTCGATGCAATCGTCTATTCGGTCATTGTCGCTTCTGATTAGGCCGTCCAGGCTGCCCGCCTCGGCCAGCGCGGTACTGATGGCGGCGAGTATTGGCTGCCGTCTTTTCGCGGCCGCGGGCCCATCGGCGTCTTCGAGACTTTCGGCAAGGCCCTTAAGGGTCCCCATTGTTTCCTGAAACGCCCGCTGTATGTGGTCGTTTCCGCGGTCCATTCTGAATCCCCTTGTGAGGTTGCGTACCGAAAGCGCGTAATTCATCAGCAGCCTGTCTGATATTTCACCCCTTTCTTCGGTAGGTTTAATTCTCATTATCTGAAGACCAAGGTCGGCCAGAAGCGTGACGCTGAAGGCATAACCCGCTATAGCCCTTTTCAGGCCTCGCGGTTCGGTCACGCCGTTTGGCGATTTCCTCTGAATTATTGTATTGAACCGTGCCATGGCATGCTGCCTGATACGCCTGCAAGCTGTATTGTACAGGGCCAAAATAGGTTCATTGCAAGGCGTAGCGTCCGCAAACATCCTGCGTATGTCATCCAGGTCCATGCGCGAGACCTCATTCGCCGCATAGCCCGAGCAGTTTGCGGCGTCTATCTCATCGATGAGCGCCGGGTTCTGCGAGAGAATCGTATTGCACAGATCAATGGACCTGAGGTAGAATCGCCTTTTTCCGTCATGGCCCTGCGCGGGCGCGCCGTGCCGGATTTCCTCGGCGTGAACCGCCATGTGCCTGTGCAGGAATCCCTTGTCAACCGAGTAGGACTCGTTGCTGTTCAGCGCCTGCAACGCATTTATCACTGATTGCCGGCGCTCAATTGACCATCCGGTAAAACGTTCGCGGTCCGCGCTCTCTGCTCCGGGTTCATCGCTGTAATAATGCTGCCCCTCATGGCCCACGACAAATGCGAGAAAAGTCACGAGATCCTCCCGGGGTACGCATGATAAAAGGTCAACGTCAAGAAATATTGTGGCCGAACACCTGTCAAAAACAGCGGGCCCGGCCAGATTCTTCCGGATGTCGATGGAGAGGGTGTTGACAAGGGTATCACCGTAAGTATTTGTGAAAAACCGCGATGTGTAATATTCATACAACCGCGTTGTCAGGGCAGCTATCTCACTCCCGTCTACCCCCCCCGCATGGGAAGCAATAACGCCGGCGATTCTGGAAACATTCGCTGAATCCGAAAGATCGCTGACCATGAATCTGATTATGCCCTCGCCCTCTTCTGAAAACTGCGGTCCGACGCGCCTGATGGGAAGGTTGTATCTGGCACTTCCGGACCCGTAACCCATGGCCATGTCAAGGTAATGCAGCATGGGCTGCTCAATAAATTCACGGCGCAAACGACGGCGGTGATAGACGTATAAATTGGCGACAAAGTCGGATACCGCCTCAATGCCGTCCAGGCCTGCGTTTTCATGCGCCCGGTAAACACCTCCGGCTAACGATTCGAAGAGGTTTGCCCAGTACCTGGTAGTCATAGGCTGAACAACGGGAAATCCGTCTTTTTCAATGATCCCCCTTATGATCCGTTCCATAGTTTCATTAGATATAAGGTTTTTTTTCATGCCTTCATACATGCGGACAGGGAAATTAGCGCCGAATTTCCTGTATAGCCTGGCCATGACAGCAAGGTCGATGACGGCGTCGCCTATCATCGCTACCCGCAGGCTCCCGAACATCAGGTCCGTTTTTTCAAAACTGCCCGGTATCAGGCCCTGTTTCAGGGATTCTTCAACCATATTGTCAGTCGCGGGCTTTCCGAGCCCCACAGAAACGATATGGCGGAAGGCACCGATGCCGTCAACGTCATAGCTGGAAAGATCAGTTAGCGGCCGATGATGCGTCCTATCCGGAATGTCATTAATTATATCTTTCACGGGATCCGCGTCCGCGGCTTTCTCGAAAAACGACACCGCCATGGGCCGTATATGATTCAGGGCCGACCTGATACCAGGTGAGTCGAGCATTATGCAGCCCAAAAGCTCACTCGCCAGGTTTGACATAGTATAACCATAGTGGTAACCAAGCCCATGATAATCCCTGAATATCTCGGCGAGGAGCCCTTCCGTCTGAGGCACGAGGCTCCCGATGGTTAGATTCCTGCGCTGCCTGGATAAAACCTTCTCTAAAATATTCTGGATATTTCCCGCGGAGGCCCCGGCGAAGCGGTCCATGATGTGTTGACGGAGCAAATATGAGAGAGCCCTCTCTCCGAACATCCTTGCGGTGCCTTTCGGCGTCAACCATCCGCGGTCACATAAACAGTCGCGGACAAGATGCTTGTCTTTGAATGTGTAATTCATCGCGCGTTCGACTTTGGAGACGATAAGAGACAGCTTTTCTTCTGACACATCGAGATATCCGTGATTCATCACACGCTCGACCCTGGAAACGACAAGCGAGCTCTTTCCCTCGGACATATCGAGACGCGTTCCGGCATCTCTTTTTTTGCGCCTTGGGTCATCGTATTTGCCCCTGAATCCATCTCTGGACCGCCTGTTATGGCCTTTCCGCGCATAATCCGCCGATTCTCCCGTAATCGGCAAAATCGAGTTTTCATAAAACAGCCTTACTTGACCATAGGTATCACGGCTAAATGTCTCGGGACACTGTCTTTCAATCGCGCTCAGGATTTGGCTGTATTTTTTAATGCCGATAGGCGCCACGACGAAGAACCCGTCCCCATGACTGTCGGGCCTGGCGATCAGCTCCCATCGGACGAGATGCTGCATGAGTAATCTTATATGTCTTCTGTAATTCCCTTTGCCGAAATGAGCCGCAATGTCAGATCCTTTAAAGACGTATCCCGGGCTATCAAGGTTTACACTGACCATGTAAGCGTATAGCCCGCACAGTTTCTGCCTGAAAGAAGTGCCGAACATGGACTCATATCTCGCAAGATTCCTGCGCAGTCTTGACTCCGCCGCACCCGACCTTCGGCCGGAAATGTTAATTACGCGAACTCCCATCGTTGTTCCGGCTGACGAAAATATCCAGTCTGCGCCGGCCGCCTCGTGTGAGAAACAGAATTCGCGGGTGCCCTCCGAATTGGGTATCGAATAAACGCCGTTTTCATATCTGCCGTTACGGATGTCCAGACTGGCAAGAATGCGCGAGTCCATCCTGTCTGTTACGAGATCGCCGACAAGGTCGTTCAGGGCTTCCGCGGAAAGCCCCTCCGCGAGACCGCGGGCCACACAGCCCGCGATAAAAGAGACGGCGGGTTCTTCGGGAATCTGTGGCTTACCGCTCGGCGTATCAATGCGTGCCCTCTGCAGAAAATTCGGGATCGCAAGGCATGACCGAAGTTCGGATGTAGCCGCACCTGTTTCATTCATCAGAAGGCATACAATCAGGGCACACGCTATAAATTTACATAATCTCTTGGAGAATATATTATCAGAATACATGATAGACAAGGGTAGCATATAATTACTCGCAATGTGTCACGACAATGTAACTATTTCATATTTAACACGAATGTAAACAGCCCGAATTGCGCTGGACGTCAGTGGGAAATCACAGTAGCGGTGTGGGAGGGGGTAGGAGCGGGGCTTTTACAAATCGCAAAATACAAACGCTA
>JBDRBZ010000080.1:0-12103 GCA_043822175.1 Candidatus Omnitrophota bacterium | reverse complement strand
GTGACGGTAGCAAATCAGGCCGCCGTCGCAATCGAGAATACCGAGCTCATGGTGAAGACCAAAATCATTCAGGAAGAGCTTGAGTCACGGAAGAAAGTGGAAAAGGCCAAAGGCATACTGATGAAGGACCAGAAGATCTCCGAGGATGAGGCCTACAACCTGATACGCAGATCGAGCATGGATAAGCGTGTCCACATGAAGGAAATCGCCGACGCCATAATCCTGTCTCACGAAATCACGAAGGGGAAGGGCTAGCGTGGGCCTGAGGCGCATGTGCAGCCGGCTTGCGTCCGTGGCCCTGATAATCCTGCCGCTCATTTTTGCCCAGGGATGTGTCACGCGCCCCGCAGTCAGGTCAAAGATATCAGAGGTTTCGGCGCAAACCCGCTTTCGTCAGGATTCCGCAACAGCCCCGCAGGTGACCGCCGAAACGGCTGTGACACGGTCATTCCCGATAGGCGAATATTATGAATTCAGCCTTAAATGGGTCGGTATTCCCGTGGGGACGGTGTCTTATTCTATTTGCGGGGAAACCGAGGTCAACGGCATTCAGGTCTATGTCGTGCGCATCCGGGCAAAGACAAACAAATTTGCCTCGGCCGTGTATTCTGTTGACGATGTCTTTACCTCTTATGTGGATAAAGAGCGGCTCTGGCCGTTAAGGTATGACGTGAACAGGAAAGACGGCAATTACCGCAAAAACGCGGTAACATATTTTAACCATGAGGAAAAAATCGCGTATTTTGAGAATTTTGTGGACGGCTCGAAGAAGACCTACCCCATCCCGAAAGGGGTGCTTGATCCGGTGTCGGCTATCCTGAACGCCAGGACAATCGATATCAGGATAGGCAGGGACAATGTCCTCTATGTCGCAAACAACGAGAAGGTTTATGAGATGCATGGCGCAGTGGAGAAACGCGAGATTATCAATATCCGATGCCTGGGCGATGTGGAGGCCTATTTCATGTCGCCTTATGCCGTGCTGAACGGCGAGAGGTTTAACAAGGGCAGGGTCCGGGGCTACATCTCGGCTGATAACAGGCGTATGCTTTTGTACGCGGAGGCAAAGGCCCCCGTGTTTACCGTATTGACCGCCACACTGACCCGGACATCGCCGGATGCCTCCGGAAGCTCACCGTAGAAACTGCCTGCTCAGGAATTTATCGTCCATCTCGATAAGCGTGGGCCTGCCGTGGGGGCAGGTGAAGGGGTCGTTGCACTTGAGAAGCTGATCCCTCAAGAGGGCCGCGCCCTCATCCGGCATGCTGTCGCCGGCCATGACAGAAGAGCGGCATGCCCACCGGGAGAGCTTTTCATTGTCGCATTTTTCGACTTTGATCCCCGCGAGAATACTCCTTACGGCGAGTTCGGGATTACTGATAAGCACGGGGTGGGAATGCACGGCAATGCATTCCCTGTCAAACATTGTAGTCTGGAAACCGATTCCCTCGAGAATCTTTCCGAGATCCTTCCAGGCGAGCATTTCCTCTGTGTTTAAGGACAGTACATAAGGGGCGAGCAGCTGCTGCGTCTCTACGCTGTTTGAGTTAATCTGGCAAAGCAGGCGCTCAAAAGCGACGCGCTCCTGAGCCGCGTGCTGGTCGACGAGGATCAGGCTCTGCCCGGCCTCGAACAGCAGATATTTCTTTATGAATGCCCCGATATAGCGTGCACCGGAAAGTTTTGCTTTCAGGCTGTCCGGCCCGGCGGCCTGGCCGCGCGACTCAGGGTCCTCGCCGGTTGTATCGCGTTTCGCGCCCAGATGAAGCACGTACTGCCTTTCCGGTTTTTCCTCTGTCCCGGCCTGCCCGGAGGGTGGCGCGCCGGCGTCGAGCGCCGCGGTACCGGATGACGCGGGTACCGCTTTCATCCAGTCATCGGAAAGCATTTTAGGTTTGCCGGCGGTCATGAGCGCGTGTTCGCAGAGATGCCGGACAGTCCGTATCAGTTCCTTATCATCCCTGATCCTGACCTCGCGCTTTGCGGGGTGAACATTTACGTCGAGGTCGCCGGGCGGCATGTCCACGAAGGCGGCAAAAAAAGGATGAACATCCTGCGGCAAGAGAAGCCGGTACACCTGGTTCATGTGGAAGGGGACCGAGAAATTCTGTACAGGGCGGCTGTTTATGAACAGGTACTGCAAATCCCTGCGAGGCCTTTGAATGTTAATATCTCCCAGAAACAGCCTGACAGACACGGAGCCGTCATCTGATTTTCTGTAGGCCTCTATAATGTGGCCTTTTTTAAGATGCAGGGCATCGGCGATCCGGTCTATATGCGAGGGAGCCTTTCCGAGGTCTATGACGGACTTGCCGTTGTGGGTCAGCAAAAACCGGATCGATGGATATAAGAGCGCATACGGCGTAAAGACGGCGAGTATCTGGCTCATCTCGGCCGCGTCTGCCTTCATGAATTTTCTGCGGGCGGGCGTGTTAAAGAATAGTTCCCGGATTTCTATGTCAGTGCCGGGTTCCATGCTCACGGGTTTTACGCCCAGGTTTTTCCCTCCCATGACATGGATCTCCCAGCCGTTATCATCGGTCGGGGTTCTGCTGCGGAGTATGACGTCGGAAATGGCGCCTATGGAGTAAAGGGCCTCTCCGCGGAATCCCAGTGAGTTTATGGCGTCCAGGTCAACAATGTCTTTGATCTTGCTTGTGGAATGCCGCATGAAGACTTTTTCGATATCATCGCTGTAAATGCCCCTGCCGGTATCCTTTAGCGAAATGAGGGTTTTGCCCGCGTTTTTCAAACTGAGTTCGACACTCCCGGTGCCGGCGTCAAGCGCGTTTTCGAGCAGCTCTTTAACGCAAGAGGCGGGGCGCTCGATAACCTCGCCGGCCGCTATCTTGCTGATGACTTCAGGGGATAGGATGTTTACGTTTGTCATGTGGGCTCCGTTATTTTTTTATTTTTGTTCATGACGTTCTGCCACCTGTGGAGCAGGTTAAGGGCCTCCACAGGCGTTAACGCGTTAAGGTCTGTTTTTTTAAGTTCGTCGCCGATTTTATTAAGGTCTGTCCCGGCCGGGTCCCCGGGTGCGGGCCCGAAAAGCGTCAGCTGTTTTTCTCCGCGGGATTTGCTTGTAATTTTGTCCTCAAGGCTTCCCGAAAGCTCAAGCTGGGTAAGTATCCCTGTGCCGCGCGATATTACCTCCCGCGGGATGCCGGCCAGTTTTGCCACATATATGCCGTAGCTGTCATCACAGCCGCCCGGGACGATCTTGTGAAGGAAGATGATCTCGTCTTTCCATTCCTTGACGGCGACATTGTAATTTTTTACGCCCTTGTTCTTTCCGGCGAGCGCGGTCAGCTCGTGAAAATGGGTGGCGAAAAGCGTCCTGACCTTATGGCGGTCAAGGTATTCCGCGATGGCCCAGGCGAGGCTAAGGCCGTCATAGGTGCTCGTGCCGCGGCCTATCTCATCGAGTATGACAAGGCTCCGGGACGAGAGGTTGTTCAGTATGCCGGCTGTTTCGCTCATTTCTACCATAAAGGTGCTCTGGCCCTTTGCTATGTCGTCCCGCGATCCTATCCTGGTGAATATTTTGTCTACAACGCCGATCCGCGCCTCTTTTGCCGGTATATAGCTGCCGATCTGGGCCATGATGACAAGGACCGCGGTTTGTCTTATGAATGTGGATTTGCCCGACATATTGGGGCCCGTAATTATCAGAAGGTGATTGTCGTCACAGTCCAGCATCGTGTCATTGGGGATAAAGGGGCAAAGCGCGCGTTCTTCGACGACAGGGTGCCTGCCGTCGCGAATGGATATCTCAAAACCGTCATCGATCGCAGGCGCTATGTATCCGGGCGACATGGCCAGTCCTGCCAGAGAGGCGAGCGCGTCCACCCGCGCCAGGTCCCCGGCTGTTTCATGCAAAGGCCCTGAACGGGATAGGATTTCCTTTTGCAGCAGGCTGAGTATGCCGGCCTCGATGGCGTTTATTTTTTCATCGGCAGTTAGCGTCTTTTCCTCAAAATTTTTAAGCTCCGGAGTTATGAATCGTTCCGCATTTACAAGAGTCTGTTTGCGCATGTAATCGGGCGGGACAAGATGCAGGTTTGGTTTTGAGACAACGATGTAGTAACCGAAAACGTTGTTGAAGCCTATCTTGAGCGAGTTTATGCCCGTGCGCTTTACTTCGCGCGCCTGCAGCTGCCTGAGCCACTCCCTGCCGTTTTCCTGCGCGTCGCGCAGCGAGTCAAGCTCGTTCGAATACCCTTTCCGGATGATTTTACCCTGCCAGCCTGAAAGCGGGGCATCCGGGTTGATTGCGCGGTCAAGGAGCTCTCTTATATCAGGCATGTCGCGGACAGTAAAAAGGGGATTGTGTTCTGATAAGGGCGAGAGCGCTTTGCGCAATTCAGGCACCATGTTCATGGCGCTTCGGAGGGAGAGCATGTCCCTCGCGTGCGTCAATCCGCAGCTTATGCGCGAAATGCTCTTCTCAATGTCAGGTATCCTGGACAGCATTTCTGTGATAGAATTCCATACCGGCCTGTGGTGTTTGAAAATCGTGACAGCTGACTGCCTTTCCAGCACGGCTTTCGGATCTTTTAAGGGGTGATAGATCCAATTTCTGAACAATCGCTTCCCCATGGGGGTGCTCGTGCGGCCTATAGTGTTGATCAGTTCATTCAGCTCAAGGCCATGGCAGGCGGCGGGTGAAATATATGCCGCGTCCGTATCAGAATAAAGAGACATCCGGTCAATGTGCAGCATGGGAGTTTTGTTCATCTGCCGCATGTACTCAAGAAGCGCCCTGCCGCTGAAACCGCAAGGGGTTTATCTGAAAATCCGAAACCGCTTAAATTGTGGGTTCGGAAATGGTCTTTGAGGGCCTTTTCGGCGATTTCCGGGTTAAAGGCCCAGTCCTCAAACGGTGTCCTGCATATCCTGGAGCCCGGCCCTGCCGCGCGCATCAGAACATTCTTAACCGACTCTTCGGCAAACGGCGGATAGACGCACTCATAGACCGGAAGTTTTGTTATGATGTCGGCCGCTTTAGCAGTGCCCTCAAGCTGGGAGGCCCAAATGGTGCCGCTGCCGTTTTCAATAAAGGCTATGCCGGTGCCGTCCTGTGCCGGATGCAGAGCGAGCATATAGCGGGAGTCTGCGCTTGTGTCGTCTATATATGTGCCCGAAGTTATAACCCTTGTGACATCGCGCTTTACAATGCCCTTTGCCGCGGCCGGGTCTTCAACCTGTTCGCATATGGCCACTTTGTGGCCGGCCTTTACAAGCCGCGATATATATGAATCCGCGGCATGGAAGGGTATGCCGCACATGGGCACTTTCCCGGATTTGTCTGACCCGCGGGCAGTGAGCACCACATCAAGTATTTGCGACGCGGTTCTCGCGTCGTCGTAGAACATTTCATAAAAGTCGCCCAGCCGGAAAAAGAGTATGCAGTTTTGGTGCCTGGATTTGATTGTGTGGTATTGTTTCAGCATGGGCGTGAGATTTTCCATGCGTATATATATAGCACATATTTCGCGGCATGGGAACATTTTTTTGGCCGATCGCGGAGCGTTGAGACTTAACCTTGCATGAGGCTTGGCCGGGCAAAATGCGACCATGTAAGGGGATGGGAGGGGGTAGTCGCGGGGCTTTTACAAATCGCAAAATACAAACGCTAGATACAATGTCGCGTCTATAGGCGGCGATTGGCGATTTGTAACAGAGCGAGCAAAAAAGAGCGTATCTTTTTTGCGAGCGTCCCCGCGCCTACCCCCTCCCATCCCCTTAAGTATTGTTGCGCTATTATGCTTTGTGCTAAGATAAACTTTGCCCTCCCATCCCGCAACAGGTATAAGTCAAAATAATTTGCTATTGACGCGAAAATCCAGTATACTTATAATAATTAATTATTCGCAAAACTATAGGACAAGGGCATAGCTGTGGAAGATATCTGCCTGAAATACAGGATTCTCCTGGAGACCATACCTGACATCGTGTACGAGCTCGATAAGGACGGGCATTTCACTTTTGTAAACTCAGCCATACAGGTGCTCGGGTATGAGCCGGGGGAGCTTATCGGTATACACTTCGCAAGTATAATCCATCCCGAAGATGTCAATGATATCAGCAGGGACAGGGTGCTTCCGCATTTCAGGGGCAAGGTTACAGGGGATAATGGTTCTCCTAAGCTATTTGACGAAAGGCGCACAAAGAGGCGCATGACCATGAACCTTGTCGCGCGCGTCATTCATAAGGAGTGGACACGGGATAACGAAAAATTCATATACGGCGAGCTGCATTCGTCAGGAAAGTGGTCTATGGACGTTAATGAAAAGGAAAAAGAGCTTGTCGGAAGCATCGGGATCATACGGGACATAACCCAGAGGAAAAACGCCGAAGCCGAGATAGCGCGCCTGGCCATGTTCCCTGAACTCAATCCGAATGCCGTCGTCGAACTCGATGTTGACGGTAATGTCACATACCTGAACCCCGCTGCAAAAACGCGTTTTTCGGATCTTTATTCGCTTGGCATTCGGCACCCCTTGCTAAGGGATTTTGCCGTGATTCTGGCCGAGCTTCAGCAGGGTGAAAAGGCCTATACCGTTCGCGAGGCCGGGTTTAACAGGCGCACTTATGAGATGCACATATCTTACATCCCTAAGGCGCGCAGGCTCCGTGTTTATGTCAGCGATATCACCGAAAGAAAGGAAATCGAAAATCTCAAGGATGAGTTTATCAGCACTGTTTCACATGAGCTCCGGACGCCTTTATCCATATCGAAAGAGGGCATAAGCCTTGTGCTTGACCGCATCACCGGGGACATAAATGAAAAACAGGAAAAAATTCTGAAGACCGCGAAATCAAACATGGACAGGCTTGCGCGCATTATCAATTCGCTTCTGGACATATCTAAAATAGAGTCGGGTAAGGTAGAACTGAAACGGGCGCGCGTAAATCTGGTGGATTTGGTGCGCAGGACGGCGTCAAATTTTGAGAATGCCGTTAAAGATAAGGGGCTCAAACTTGAATTGTTTGAGGAGAGCGATACGATTGATGTTTACGCTGACGCGGACGGGATCGTATCGGTACTGACCAACCTTATCGGCAACTCGCTTAAATTTACGCAGGAAGGCAGACTCAGCGTCTCTGTTTCGGCAGACGGTTCAAGGGCTGTATGCACTGTGGCCGATACAGGCATAGGCATAAGCGCCGAAGATATACCGCACCTTTTCGATAAATTCAGGCAGTTCGGCCGTACGGCCGGGGCAGGTGACAAAGGGACAGGGCTCGGGCTAAGCATCGCCAAAGGGCTGGTCGATATGCACGGGGGAAATATGCGCGCGGAAAGCACCCCGGGCAAGGGGACATCGATAACATTCTCTTTGCCCTTGTACAGCGATGAGCTTAAGACCGTTGAAAAAATCAGGGCAAACGTGCGCGAGGCTAATTTAAATGAGCAGAAGCTGTCGCTCCTCATGGTCACGGTCAGGGATATCCAAACGTTTGAAGAGCGTTTCGGCGCCGCCGAACTCGAGAAAATCCTCTCTGGAATCGAGGAAGTTATCATGGAGACGATAAGGCCCAGCGACATGATTCTGGAAAAACCCGGCGAGATTCTTATCGTTGTGAATAACTGTAACGCCAGGTGCGCCGAGAGCATTAAGCGCAGGCTGGCGGCCGCGGTGGAAGAACGCATGGAGGTCAAGAATGCGCCTGCCGGCGTCTCGATTCTTGTGGGGGTCGCGACATATCCTGACGACGGCGGAGACGTTAAGAGCCTGATTTCGAAGGCAAGGAGGAATATATGAAGAACAAGATACTTATAATCGAAGACGAGATCGACCAGATCATGGTGCTGAAAACGCGTCTCGAGGCTAACGGTTATAAGGTCATTTCCGCGACGAACGGCCATGACGGTCTGAAAACGGTTGAAAAAGAGCGTCCTAATTTGATACTGCTTGATATCGTCATGCCGGGGCTGAACGGCTACGAGGTGTGCAAAAGGCTAAAATCCGACGATGCGTATAAAAAAATACCCATAGTAATTGTCAGCGCGTCCGGCGAAAAACAGCTTGAGGAAAAATGTAACAGAGTCGGAGTGGATGGGATAATCCAGAAACCCTACGAATCCGAATCAATGCTCCGGATGATGAAGGACCTGCTGGGGAAACAATGACCCGTTCGGCGAAAAACCAGAAAGCCGCCTGCCTTGTAATTTCAGACAGAGACTCTGCGAGGGAGATTGCCTCCTATATCGCGCCACTCGGCCAGATCGTAATAACGGCAGATAACGAGCGGGCTTCAAAAAGGGCGTTTAAGCGGTACAGGATAAAGGTGGCGCTGTTCGACGACGACGCGTTCAGCCGTAACGGGCGCGTGGCGCTATGTGTATGGAAGGCAATAAAACGCTCGGGTACGCGTGTCATGGTTATATCATCCCGGAGAAGCCCGCGGGCGATTCTTGAGGCGCGGGACGCGGGCGCGCACGATTATCTGCTCAAACCCTTTAACCGCAGGGAATTTCTCGCGCGATACATCTCAACTGTTGAGGATAAGATCAGGATAACCTGCCTGGGCGGGGGCACGGGGCTTTTCCATATACTGCTAGGTATGAAGCATATACCCGGGATACTTCTTACGGCCTGTGTAAGTACCAGCGATGACGGGGGGTCTTCAGGCAGGTTAAAGGCATCGTTCGGGATATTGCCTCCCGGGGATGTGCGCAGGTGCCTTGTCGCGCTTTCAAACGCTCCGGAGATGATGAACCAGGTCATGGGTTTCAGGTTTGAGCGAGGTGACGGGATACAGGGCCACAGCTTCGGCAATCTGTTTCTGACTGCATTGAGCGAGATCAAGGGCTCCCTGCCCGAGGCGGTAAGGGCATTAAGCGACATCCTCAATGTCCAGGGCATAGTGCTGCCGATATCACATGAGCAGACTACGTTATGCGCCCGCTTTGAAGACGGTACCGTTGTGCGGGGTGAGAGTAAAATAGATACGTGCGAGGACAGGCATCCGGGACTTCACATAAGCGAGATATGGCACGAACCCGAAGTCAAATGTGCCCCGGACGCGTTCGCGGCCATCGTAAACTCAGATCTGATCACAATCGGGCCGGGCGACCTTTTTACAAGCGTTGTGACCAATCTCATGGCCGGAAATATCCGTAAAGCGCTTTTCTCGAGCAGGGGGAAAAGGGTCTATTTGTGCAATCTCATGACCAAGCCCGGAGAGACCGCGCGCTATACCGCTTTCGACCATGTGGGGGAAATCGTAAAGTACATGGGCAGGGACTGCCTGGACTATGTGCTTATTTCCGACACGAAACTGTCCGGTAAGTCTATCCGCGCTTACGCGAAAAAAGAACAACAGCCTGTGTCGTCGGCTGATGTCGAGAGGCTGGGGCATATTACAAGCGCGCGGGTAATAAGCGCTGATGTAGGGCATGAGACGGAGTTGGTCCGCCATGACAGCGAGAAAGTAAAAACGGCCATTATACGCATCCTTAAAAGAGAAAAGACGGCGCCGTAGAGATTTTTCAGAACCTCATTGAACCGCAAACTGCTTCATGTTATAATGCGATCCTATCAGTACAAACGATAAACTAAAGAGGTGATATCGTGCGCAGACAAAAAGGATTTGATAACGAGAAGTATTTGAAGGAGCAAAGTGACTGCATCCTCGAGCGCGTGGCGAAGTTCCACGGCAAGCTCTACCTTGAATTCGGGGGCAAAATCGTTTACGATTACCACGCATCAAGAGTCCTGCCCGGCTTTGACCCGAACGTCAAGATGCGGCTTCTTCAGCGGCTTAAGGACAAAGCGGATGTCATACTCTGCATTTATGCCGGAGACATCGAGAGAAAGAAAGTAAGGGCGGATTTCGGCATCACGTACGATGCCGATACCTTAAGAATGATCGATGATCTCAGGGGGTGCGGGATCGAAGTCGGCGCCGTGGTCATAACAAGATTCGACAACCAGCCGGCGGCTCAGATGTTTAAGAACAAGCTTGAACGGCGGGGCATAAAGGTTTACACGCACAGGTTCACGAAAGGATACCCGTCAGAGATAAATCTCATAGTCAGCGACGAGGGCTACGGGATGAACGAGCATATTATTACGTCCAAGCCCTTAGTCGTGGTCACGGGGCCCGGGCCCGGCAGCGGGAAGCTGGCGACGTGCCTGTCACAGCTCTATCACGACCATAAAAAAGGCATAAATTCGGGTTACGCAAAATTCGAGACATTTCCGATATGGAGCATACCCCTTAAGCACCCGGTAAACATAGCCTATGAGGCGGCTACCGCGGATATCAGGGATTTTAACCTGATCGACCCATACCACCTCGAAGCGTACGGGCTGACGGCGATAAATTACAACCGTGACGTGGAAGTCTTCCCCGTAATCCGGCGTATAATGGAGCGGATAATGGGCGAGGACGCGGTATACAAATCGCCGACTGACATGGGCGTGAACCGGGCCGGATTCGGGATCATTGACGACGCCGCGGTACAGGAGGCCGCGAGGCAGGAAATAATCAGGAGGTATTTCAGGTATTCTTGCGAATTCATGCTTGGGTTCGTGGATAAGGAAACAGTGGAGCGTGTCGGCTGCATACTGGAGGAGCTCGGATTAACGCCGGAAGACAGGCGCGTGGTCGAACCTGCCAGGCGCGCCGCGAACGAGGCGCAGAAAACACAGGAGGGCAACGAAGGCATATTCTGCGGCGCGGCCCTTGAGCTTCCTGACGGCAAGATCGTAACGGGAAAGAACTCTCATCTAATGCACGCGACTTCGAGCCTGGTGCTTAACGCGGTCAAGGTGCTTGCCGAAATACCGGATAAGATACATCTTCTTTCCCCCAACATCATCGAGAATATCGGCAGGCTGAAACGCAGCGTGTCTAACGCCGCTACCGTAAGCCTTGATCTGGGTGAAACCCTGATAGCTTTGAGCATATCTGCGGCAACGAATCCGGCAACACAGCTGGCTGTGGAACGGTTGAAAGACCTGCGCGGATGCGAGGCGCACCTGACGCATATGCCCACGCCGGGGGACGAAGCCGGTCTGCGCAAACTCGGAGTAAATGTTACAAGCGATCCTATTTTTTCCACAAAGAGCCTTTTTGTCGCGTAATAAACGGAGGAGGATATTATGAGCGGTATTTTCGGGGTAGTATCAAAGGGAAGCTGCGTGCCCGCACTGTTTTACGGGACGGATTATCATTCACATCTGGGAAGCGAATACGCGGGCATGTCTGTTCTGGGCGAGGATTTCAAGCGCCAGATTCACAGCATTGGGCAGACGCAATTTAAATCAAAGTTTTTCCAGGATCTCGCAGGCCTTAAGGGGAAGAGCGGTGTCGGCGTAATCAGCGCTTTCGGCGAGCAGCCCGTCTTTCTCAACTCGAAAATAGGCCGGTTTTCGATCGTGACAAACGGCTTCATCGCGAACGCGGATGAACTGGCGAGTGACCTGATGTCAAAAGGCGTATCATTCAGCGAGGTTACGAAAGGACAGATAAACGAGAGCGAGGTAGTCGCAAAGCTTATCAGCCACGGTGAAAGCATCGTGGACGGGATTGAGAGGATGTTCTCTGTTATACAGGGGGCGTGCTCCCTTCTTGTCCTCAGTTCCGAAGGGATATACGCCGCGCGTGACAGGATGGGATATTCTGCCCTCGCTATCGGCCGTTGCGGCGATGATTGGGCGGTTGCCACGGAAACCTGCGCGTTCCCGAATATCGGCTTTTCAGTCGAGAAATTTCTGATGCCGGGTGAAGTCGTGCTCATAAACGAGAGCGGCATGAAGCAGCTTGCCCCGGGAAATGCCGGCACAGAAGAGATTTGCTCGTTCCTCTGGATCTATACGGGTTTTCCGGCATCTTCGTATCAGGGGATAAATGTGGAAACCGTCAGGGAAAGGTGCGGGAGGTATCTCGCGCGCAGGGATAAAGACATCGTTGTGGACATTGTTTCGGGCGTACCCGATTCGGGTACAGCGCACGCGATCGGTTATGCCATGGAATCAGGCAGGCCTTTCAGGAGGCCGCTTGTTAAATACACCCCGGGTTACGGGCGCAGCTATATACCGCCCGTACAGGATATGCGCGATCTTATCGCCAAAATGAAGCTGAT
>JBDRBZ010000079.1:0-6786 GCA_043822175.1 Candidatus Omnitrophota bacterium | reverse complement strand
CCTGAGGTTGACGGCGTGTGCTATGTAAAATCCGAAGCCGCGCTCAAGCCGGGGGATTTTTGCGATGTTGTAATTACCGATACTCTGGAATATGACCTTGTGGGGGAATTAAGTGACGCTGGCAAATAAGCTTACTGTTTTACGTATTGTTATGGCCTTTGTGTTCATAGTCTGCTTATTCGCGCAGGGCATTATCGCCAAGTGCCTTGCGCTTGCCGTTTTTATAGCGGCGGCTTTAACAGACTATCTGGACGGATATCTGGCCAAAAAACGAAACGAGATAACCGATTTCGGCATGATAATGGATCCCATCGCCGACAAGGTGCTTACCTTATCGGCTTTTATCGGTTTTGTGGAAATGGGCATTGTGCCTGCCTGGATGGTTGTGATAATAATATCGAGGGAGCTTATCGTTACCGGTATCAGGATTGCCGCGTTTGCCGGAGGCAGGGTGATTGCGGCAGGCAAGGGCGGAAAACATAAAACCGTCTTCCAGATATTTTCCATACTGACGATCCTGGTTTTCATCGTTTTCAAAGAAGCCGGCGTGAGTGTTTGCAGGTTCTGGAATCCGGCTTTTGAGTACTGGTACAGGCAGGGCATATTTATCCTCATGATAATCACCGTCCTGCTTACCGTTATAAGCGGGATTTCCTATCTTCGGGCGGGCAAGAATTTTTTCGATAACAGAAAGCGCGGGTCGATATGACCTATCCCCGGACGTTCGCGGGCGCCTGTAAGCTTGTGGCCACGTGTTTCGGCGTAGGATACCTGCCGGTAATGCCGGGGACGTGGGCGAGTCTGGCCGCGCTTCCGGTTTATGTTGTGCTGCGCGACTATCCCGCGGCGTACGCGGCAGTCACCGGGCTGGCGATAGTATCGGGATTTCTTGTTGCCGGTCAGGCGGAGAAGGCGTTTGCCCGGCGTGACCCGGGGGAGATAGTCATAGACGAATTTTCGGCGCAGCTTGCCGTTTTCCTTTATGTCAGATTTACGGTCCCGGCCCTTGTGGCGGGTTTTCTCGTCTTTCGGCTGTTGGATGTGCTCAAACCCTGGCCGATCCGTAAGCTTCAGGATTTGCCCGGGGCCCCGGGCATCATGCTTGATGACGTGGCGGCTGCTGTCGTGTCGGGAATTGTCGTCAGGTTGGTAAATTGTCTCTAAAGGCATAAAAAATGAAAGGAGATGTCATGAGAAAAGTCTTTGTGTCGGCGATCGCCCTGTTATTGCTGTTGGGCCGGTGCCCTTCATCGGACGCCAAAAATCTTTACAAGGCGTTTAAGCACTATCCGACGGTAAAAATATATCTGGGGGATGTGGTTAATAATTCGGGCAGTGATAATGTGTCGGTCGATGAATTCCGCAGGGTGTTTCAGGAGGTCGTAAAAGGCCGGATAAACATGAATTTTGCGATTGTCAGTAACCCCAAGGACGCGGATGTCGTGATCACGGCTGACATAAAAAGGTACAGCTACCAGAAAAGGGCGCTGCCCAGTTTTACCAGCGGTTATGCCTTCGTTGCCGACGTTACCGCGCCGAAAAGCAACACAAAACTGGTGGTTGACTATACCCTGACGAATCCGAATACGGGTGAAGTGCTTATGGCATTAAAGAATTTCACCACAGTGGACCGGCAGCGCCAGAAAGAAGGGACTGTCAAGTCCGTATACCTGGCGGCCGTAACAAGATCTGTCAGCAGGATGATGTTCAGGGCATTTTATGAGCCGAGGCCCGGTGACCGCGTTTAACCGGTAAGGGGGCGCGCCTTTATGGGTATAAAGACAAGCATCGTGATTCCGGTGTGCAATCAGGCGGGGTATTCCCGCATATGCCTGGACTATCTCGTTCGAACGGGCGGCGCGGAATTCGAGCTGGTTGTCGTGGATAACGGCTCTACGGACGGCACCGGGGCCTTATTCCGTTCCCTGAAAAAGCCGGTAAATGTTTCCTACATACGCAACAGCAGGAATCTCGGACCCATAATAGCGCTCAATCAGGGGGTAAAGGCCGCTACAGGCGATATTGTCTGCACCATGCACAATGACCTTGTCGTATTTGAGGCCGGCTGGCTTGTCAAACTGGCCCGGTTTATCTCGGATAGAGGGGAAATCGGCCTGGTGGGCATAGCCGGACGGAGGCGCATAGACAGGAAGGGACGCGTTGATGAGGATTCACTTTTGCACAATCTGCAGAATGAGAATCTCAACGCGCCCATGTCCGCCGACTGGGGCGAAGCGGCTGTGCTGGACGGTGTTCTTATCGCCGGTAAAAAAACGGTGTTCGAGAATATCGGATGTTTTGACGAGCAGTACGGATTTATGCATTACTATGACCTGGATATTTCCCTGAGATCCAGGCGCGCCGGTTATAAAAATGCGGTGCTGAAAATCGAGTCGCTGCATATCAATAACGGGGGCCTGACGCGTAAAACGCCGGAATATAAGCGCGTGGTGCCTGATGATACGGCGCTCCTAAACAGAAACAGCGCCCTGTTTTTTGATAAGTGGAAAAAATACCTGCCTATTGAGATATCGTAATGAGGCCGGACAGGCCGCAATCTTGCCAAATAATCAAAAATTAGTTGACAAATAATCAATAATGTATAGAATAAAAAGACGCGGGAAGTGGGGTATATTTCCACGCGTCTCTGGTACGAGCCACCCTGAATGAGTGTGTACCGTATATATTTTACACCCGGGCACATGTTTGTCAAGAAAATTTGATTTTTATGATTTATCAAGAAAAAAACGGAAAAACGGGATGAAAAGGGAGGTATTATGAGGTTTTTACTGATATTTATTACGCTCTACGGCCTGGTTTTCAGGTGCCATGCAGAGGCTGAGACCCGTGTTTTCCGCAGGCTAAAGCAGGCGGCGGACGGTGAAAGGCTTACCTGCATAGGGACCCTGCCCGGGGCAGGAGGCTGCATATACATTGGGACAGAAAAGAGGGTCTGGAAAAGCGGGGATGCCGGTATGACCTGGTCCTGTATCTTCAAATGCGCGCAAGACGCCGGACCGGTCTATGACATATATTGCCGTTCGTCGCTGCATGTCTATATTGCCACAGGAAAGGGCCTATACGCGACCCGTGACGGAGGCATGATATGGGTGCGTCTGTTTAAATCGCGCTACTCGGAGGACAGGCCGCCCTTATCTGTCGCGGTTTCGGGGGTAAATGCCGTATATGTGCTGTCTCAAGACGGCCTGCACAGGAGCGATGATGACGGCCTGACCTGGCTGAAAATATTTGCGAATGATACGGAAGAATCTCATGATACGGATATGCAGGAAGGGGAATGGGATTTTTCCGGTTCTTTCTTCAGGCGGGTTAGGATAGATTTTGCCGGGAACGTGTATCTCGTCACAGAAAACGGCATATACAAGTCATCCGATATGGGGGTGTCGTGGCGGATCGTAACCGGGTCATGGCTGCGCGGGTACGGGTTAAACGGGTGCCTGGTACCAGAGAAAGAGGGCGATGATGTCTATGTGGCTGCCGACAAAGGGGTACTGATCGGCGGTGATTCCGGTTCCTGGACCATTGCGTATTCCGGCCTGGAGTCTCCCGCGGTACGGGGCTTGGCCCATGCCGGTATCATGGGATATGATTTATGGTGTGTCACAGGGTCTGCGCTATATGGGATGGGGGCGCCGAAGAATATGCAGACAGCAGGACCGGTATCATGTCCTGACAATGTGCCGGGCATAAGGCAGGTGCAGGAGGCGGCGATAGCGTACGCCGAAGTCGGACCCGAAAAAATACAGAAATGGAGGAAGGCCGCAAAATTTAAGGCCATCCTGCCGCGTGTTTCATTCGGTGTGGATCATTCCGGGAGCGATACATATGAGATTTATACGAGTTCTGCGCAGGCATATTCCATAGTAGGGCCGCGTGATAATACCGATAGTTGGGATATTACCTTGACCTGGGAACTGGGCGACCTTATCTACAATGAGAGCCAGACGTCCATAGACGTAAGAAGCAAGTTGATGGTGCAGCTGCGTGAGGATATTCTTGCGAGTCTGACGCGCATCTACTATGAGAGGCGGTCCATAGCGCGGGAGCTTGCTGTTATTTCGGATAAGAGTTATAATGAGACCGCGGAATTGCACTTAAGGCTTGAAGAACTGACCTCTTATATTGACGGTTATACAGGGGGGTGGTTTTCGGAGGCTGCCGCCTGCGACAGTAAAAAATAATTGCATTCTTGTCATTAGTTCTATATAATATATCTGCTTAGCCCAATAACCCAGATCAGGAGGTGACTATGAAAGCTATAGCGAATGTATTGGCTTTGCTCGGGATTCTTCTTGTGGTTTATGCTATTGCCGGGCGTTTTATCGGTGTGCCCCAGATCGGCAGAGGGATAATAGCAGTAAACGCCGGATCCGGAGTCATGACCGGCAATGCGCTAATGCTTGTGGCCATTGTTCTCAAATTGTGGAGTAAGTAATAATAAGATATTCCCGGTGATTACGATTTAAGCGCACCTTAACACAGGAGGGTGCGCTTAAATTTTACGTAAACAAGCTTTCTATTGTTATAATACATTTACACAATGGTTACACTCCTGTGACACTAAAATTATTCTGACAGATATACTATATATAGGTAAATATAGAATTTATTCTAATGATTATGCGCCGGCTAACCCCGGCAAAACGGAGGTGGAGGATGAAGATTATAGGCAAGGATGCAGCTTATGTAAAGACCGATGAGGAAAGGGTTTTATACAAAGCCGCATTCACCACAAGCGACGGTGTCATTCACAGGGTTGATTTTGACGAAGATGGCCGCATAGCGAACCTGTGTGAATATACCGCGCACAAGCCCGATATCCTGCTGGATGACCTTAAGCAGCTTATCGAAAGCATTGAGACTATTGTAAGAAAATAACCCCCGCAGCCGGCAAGTGAGCGCCTGCCGGCGGCAGTACGGGAGGAAACGGTAGCTTTAAAGTAAGACAAACCCGGCTCGTATCAGAGCCGGGTTTTTTTTGTTTTTAATTTTTTCCCTTGACACTATGGCTTATGCTGATAGAATAAATGCCATCATGAAGCTTGCGAACAAAATTTCCATTGTCACGGGAGGCGCCAGGGGCATCGGATATGCTGTGGCGGAATGTTTTGCCGGGGAAGGATCCGATATCGCCATATGTGATGTGAATGAAACGTCGCTCGCGGATGCCCGCGCTGGGCTGGAAAAGACGGGGCGCACGATACTCGCGGAGAAGGTCGATGTCACTAAGTTCGGGGAGGTCCAGGCCTTTGTCCAGAAAGTTCTTGACAAAGCAGGCAAAATAGATATACTTGTCAACAATGCCGGGGTCACGCGGGACGGCCTATTAGTCAGGATGGGGGAATCCGATTGGGATACTGTAATTGACGTGAACCTGAAGGGCACGTTTAACTGCACCAAGGCTGTCGCGAAGACCATGATGAAGCAGCGCTCAGGGAAGATTGTCAATATCGCGTCAATAATAGGCATAATAGGCAACGCGGGGCAGGCCAATTATGCTGCCAGTAAAGGCGGTATAATAGCGTTCACGAAATCAACGGCAAAGGAACTGGCCCCCAGGAATATAAATATTAACGCTATAGCGCCCGGGTTTATTAAGACCGACATGACGGCCGTACTGACTGAGGAAACGAAAGATAATATGATGAAGCTCATACCGTTAGGTAAATTAGGTTCTGCCGCGGATGTGGCGGAACTTGCGCTGTTTCTTGTTAGTGATAGTTCCTCGTATATAACCGGACAAGTGATCCAGGTTGACGGGGGTATGGTTACCTAAGTTTCAAAGGAGGAGGTAAATGGCGATCGATACGCAGAAAGTAAAGGCAATTATCGCGGAGCAACTCGGAGTCAAACCTGAAGAGGTAACAGATCAGGCTAAGTTTGTAGAGGATTTAGGGGCAGATTCTCTTGATACGGTAGAGCTCGTTATGGCCCTCGTAGAGGAATTCGGCGTGGAAATACCTGATGAAGATGCCGAAAAGATGACCACTGTAGGAGAAGCGATACGTTATATCGAAGAGAAGATAAGCTCTAAGTAAGAGACAGATCAGGTATTCATGAGTATCAGGAGGGTGGTTGTCACCGGCATGGGTCTTGTGACGCCGGTCGGCAGCACGATTGAAAGTTTCTGGACTTCACTGCTGGAGGGGAAAAGCGGAGTATCGAGAATAACCTGTTTTGACCCCTCAAATTTTTCCTCACATATTGCCGCTGAAGTCAAGAATTTTGATCCATCGTTATATTTAAACCCCAAAGAAGTCAAAAAAACAGACAGGTTCGTTCAGTTTGCCATCGTAGCTTCCAAATTCGCGGTGGATATGAGCGGCCTCAAAATCGATGAAACTAACGCCAATAATGTCGGCGTCCTTATCGGTTCGGGCATAGGCGGGCTGCATACCATTGAGGCTGAACACAGGAAATTCATCGAAAAAGGGCCCGTAAAAGGGCCGGGCAAGATCTCTCCCTTTCTCATTCCCATGCTGATAGTGAATATGGCGTCCGGGCAGGTAGCCATGACCGTAAAGGCCAAAGGGCCGAACACCGCGGTGGCCACGGCCTGCGCCAGCGGCAATCATGCCATAGGGGATGCGTTCCGCATCATCCAGAGAGGTGAGGCCGATGTCATGATAACCGGCGGTTCGGAGGCGGCTATTACTTTTATGGGGTTCGGCGGGTTTTGCGCCCTTAGGGCGCTGTCAACCAGAAATGATGATCCTACCAGGGCGAGCCGGCCTTTTGACAAGGAAAGAGACGGTTTTATTATAG
>JBDRBZ010000078.1:0-11820 GCA_043822175.1 Candidatus Omnitrophota bacterium | reverse complement strand
ACGATTTCTTCCAAAATAAACCTTAACCTTTCCCGCCGGCCTTGGATACCTGCCACAGCAAACGACCGCCTGTAAGACAAAACCAGCTCAGACGATCTTTCAGGACGTTCCATAATCTCTATCAATGACTCGGTTACATCTTCGGGAAGGTTATCCGGGATGAACATCTCCGTTTTCCCCTCAACCATGTCCAGCATAACCCTTGCGGTATAGTAAAAGTGGAGTATTCGTTTTTCACCAAACGGGAGTCTCACGAGAGGTATCACACCTCTCTGAAAACCATCGATAAGCCGCTGCCTGTGCTCACCCACGGCTTCGGATAGAATAGTAATGTCCTGCATTATTTTTTCAGCCGAGAACATCCTGACGGGCCTGTTCAACGGATAAGGGAACGTCTTGGAGCAATAAAAACAGTTGCGCTGGCATTCCCATTCAGGGACATAGTAAACGGCCGCGTCATCCCATATGAATTCCGGATGAAATGGGAGCGCGTTCATCTCTTCCTCGGTCAGCGTATTCGCCTGCCTGAAATCATACTCTGTCACCCTCCCCCCGAATGAAAGCGCAAGCCCCGTCGATCCCGAGAGGGCATCAAGATGTCCCGCGTCGAGCTCCTCCCGGCCGTCACAACCGTCGAGCCGGCGCACTGCCGCCGGTAGCGCCTTCACGGCCCAGCCGTTTATCAGCGCGTTCGGCTCTTTGCCTGCCCCGCCCATGTTTACAAACATCTCTTTAAGCGCGAGGTCCGGGTCCGCGGACACAAGCGGCCCGCCGGCATAAATCCTTGATTCCGGCAGCCTGTCCCTCAGCATTTCTATAATCGCCAGCGCGTCAAGGTACGTCGAATCAAAGGCCGAGACCCCGCAATTGAACTTCCTCCTCGCCTCCTCAGGCGTCAGGCCGAGTTCTGTAAAAACATCCATGTACCTGTCTATGACAAGGTTAACCCAGTCGTACAATATGGGGTGCGCTTTGTCTATGCCATTGTCATTAACAACGCCTGTTCCGGAGTAAGTCCCGTACCGCTCAGGTACCGGGACAAGGACAACGTTTATACCCTCCTCTGCCATGCCTCCTGCCAGCGAGAATACGTTATAAGGCAGGCCCTTGTTCGCGATGTCGCTTATTACGGCCGGATAAAAGAGTATGAAGAAAGGCCTTTCTTTGACCTCCTCCGGCGATTGCGCCCCGAGCGAAGGGCATTCTTTCACGCGCTCTGACAGGAGGCTGAAGCCGACAAGCGATGCCCTTTCTCTTATCTTGCTGCTATCCCCGGCGCCTATTCTCCTCAACAAATCGTCCCTTACGTCTACCGCCCTTGTACCCCGGCTCCGGGCGGTTTCTGAGGCCCGACCTATGACTTCCTCCAGTTCCTGCAGCATATAAGTTTCGTGCTCCATCAATCGCGGGGGTTGTTCTGCCGGGCTTTCCGCGGGCGGTTCTTCACGGGGCTTAACCGGTTCGGCCGCTTGAGGGGCCGGCTTTTCTTTTCGCGGTTTCTCCGCGGGCCGGTGAAGCGTGGTCCCGTCTTTCAAGCGCACAACCCGCTCTTTGGGTTTCGCCGCTTCACGGGCACGGCGCTGTTTGTTTCTTTCCCGACGTTTTTTTCTGTTTTTTCCGTCTCTTTTTTTACTCATGTATACAACATTGTTACCCTTGTTGTCGGAATCCGGAACCCCATACATATCCGATTCGCTTGATGCCACACCTGCAAGCGCCGCCTGAAACCGCAGCCCTATAAACCGCAAGATAACGAGCGCCAGTACCGGCGCGGCCCAAGGCCTCACCGCGTCAGGCAGTGTTATGATCCCCCACGCGAGTGTCACCGCAAATATCGCGCCTTTTAATAAACCCCCGACCGCGGCAGGACCGTCTTCGCGAAAGAGTGCCTGTCTGTCGGCAAATATGTGAACCAGATAATTAAAGAATGCTATAGTGGAAACCGTATGAAATAGTACACTGTGGGCAGGGGAAACCATGCATGCCGCTGAAGTAATAAGTAGTATCAGGCTCGCCAAAGGCCCGGCGCGCACCTCTTCCTGGTACGACTGCCCCAGCATGCGCGCCAAACCGTGCCCGAACTCGTGCGCGCCCCAGCCGACGAGGAACGCGGCAAAGGAGATGCCGAGCGACACGAAAATCCCTGCCGGCCCCATAGAGCCCCAGAGCCGGACAGCGCCGACGATCGTCCCCAGCGCCAGCCCCCCGGCCTTATACCCGAACGCGAGTTCGGGCTTGGGAGCGACCGGTTGTAACGGCGTTTCGGGCAACACCATCTCTTCCGTCCGCTCGGCGGTAATAAAAACAAGCCGCCTTTTATCGCCCATGAAAATATACTCTTTGAGGTCAGTATCTACTGCGCGGAAAAGGCGTGTTTCAAAAACAATATTTCGCACAACCTCTCTCCTGTCTCCGGGCGGTGTGCCTTTCCAAAGATCAGAGGCATCCTCTATCTCGTATCCGGCCTCGTCATAAGCGATAAACAACAGTCCTCCTGGTTTTAACTTCCGAGCAGCCGCCCGCAGCAACTCGACCGGGTCTTCTGCATAAGCCAGGCCGCTTATTATTACTACTGCGTCAAAATATCCGTCCGGATAAGGGATATCCGGATTCCCGTTAAGGTCCTGAACCTTATGATCCGTAAGCCTGGCGTTCCCTGACAATTCTTCCCCGTTCAGGCCGATCCCTATCACCTCTTTCGCGCCTGTTGATTCCGTGATGTACGAAAATCTGCCGCTCATCAAATCTAGCGCCCTCTTGTCAGGAGATTTTTCCCATACCCTGTTTAACTCGAGTGCGATTCTAAGTTTCTTTTCTATGATTTCTTCAGCAACCTTGGGCATATACGGTTCATCCAATTTGGGGTATCGGACAAATATCGATTCTTCGGGCTCATGCGTATTCACGACCCTTACGCCGATATGTTCGTCCGGCGCGACATCGACATAATACGGAAAGTTTTTCCCTGCAACATCGGCCGTAAAGTAATACTCCGCATAATGATCCTTTCTTTTCAGGACAAACTCTCTGTCTCTAAATTCTACACTGCCAACATCGAAAGGCCCGAACCCGTCTTCGCCGAACCGTTTTACGAGAATCTCGCCTATATAATGGCGCAGTTGGGTTTCATCGAGCCCGTGGTAAAGGGCCCTGGCTATGGCATGCCACAGGAAAGGGGCTCCGTTCTCGGCTCCCGGAGCGTCCAGCACATACTGCCCCAGACCGCTGTCATATTTTACGTTGCCCATCCTGCTGAACAATCCGGGCGCGGCAAGGCAGACCCGCACCTCATCCAAGGCAAAAGCCACCTCGTTCAGGATCATAGAGGCAGTCAAGATAACGCATATGGCCTTAAATAAAACAACGGATTTCTTACCGGGCATGATAGTACCATACATAAGTGAGAATAACATATCATATAATTTAAAGTATAATGTCACAATAGCGTGATTATATTGTAAAAGATATGTAACTGTCGTTTAAGCTAACTGATCTAATTTAGTTACCCAAGGTGTACACGGGATTGCAAGCCAAAAGCAGGGAAACCGCGGAAATATCTCACCACCAGCTTTCACACTGGACACCGAAATTGAGGCCCTGGCTGTCCGTGGTATAGGCGTTGCCGCCCAAGATCGAGTTGCCCTTGAAACCGTCTGTCCAGCGGGCGTAAGTGGCAAAGAGCCTGAAAACCGGACGGCTGTCAAATATAACACCCGGGGTAATACGGAAACCGCCGGTTACTTTATATAAGCACGCGTTATAACCGTCTCTCGGATTATTGATATAATCTATGCCGGGTTCGAATTCTATGCCGAAGTGCTTATCAAACATGTAAACCGGCCTGACGCCGGCGCTCAACCATGTCTCATACTGCTTTGTGGCATGACCGTAATCGCTCAGCTGAAAAACACCTACCGCCTGCAGGCAAAGCTTATCGGTAACCTGCTTATTATACATATCGGTCAGGCGGACCCTCCACGACTTCCTGTCATCGCCGCCCGTCGGGAGATTAGCCCCGGCCGAAAGCGAGGTGTTGGCGCCGCACCCGAACTGCGCGCTGAACTGGTTGTTAGCATTATCGCCGGGGATATAATGCATAACGCCGACATCCACGCCGCCCATGTCAGGGTATTTCAGATTGGTGTTATCCGTATCTATGCCGCCCTTGACAAACCCGCCGTTTACCCACATGGTGGCCTTGCCGTACGGCACATCCACGTCATACACCATAAAGTGCAGATTGCTCTTGGCCAGGCGGCCCCTGTCGGTAGAAAGGTTGACGTCATTGGCGGAATAACCTATATAGGCGATGGCCAGTTTCCCGGGCCCTATGTCGATATCCTCAAACCCGCCGCCGTATCCGGACATATCCGACCACCAGAAATCGTTTATTTCGAGCTCGGGCAGGCGGTAAAACCGCTCGCCGCCCCATACCTTGATTTCGGGATCCGACTGCACAAAATTGCCCATGCGGCCGAACATCTCCCTTAAGAAAAACTGGTTCGTAAGATCCTGTGACTGGTTTTGCTGGGTCTGGTAAGAAAGGCGTATCTGGGTCTCGACGATAATCCCCTCGGGATCCGGGTTCCAGTTTTTGTTAAGAAAGACCGCCTCGATATATGTCTCCTGCTCGTTGCCGAGACGGTATTTGGCGGGCGCGTCGGGCGCCTGGAAGGCCTCCATTTTCCCGCCTTTAGAATTAAGGCCGTAACCCGAGCGGAAGTACCCGTGATACTCAAGGCCGCGCGTAATATAAGCCGGCAGGAAATCGGGAAGCTTATCATGAACCTTTTTAACGCTCTCGGTGATCTTTTCCCGCTCTTTCTTGTCGGCATCTTCCTGCGCGTCTTTTACCAGCTGCTTTACCTCCTCGGGTTTTATTGTTTTCAACTCACCGGGGGCGACTTTTTGGGCCAGCAGGTCCTCGAGCAGCCTTATGCGCTCTTCCATGTTTTGATTCTGCTGCATGAGGACATTTACCTGATTCTGAAGCTCTGCCATGCGGCTTTCGGTATCATCCGCCGTCGCCGGCACAGCGAGTAACAGAACAAGCATAAACGCGGCCGCGAACATTATTTTTTTCGTCATTCCGCCCTCCGGATTTTTGCGCGATTTTATAGTCAACGCCCATTACGCTCAAAGATTACTATACTCTTGGTAATATCAATAGTCAATATTTTATATATGCGCTCTTACGGAATAAAACCGCTTGTCACGGCAGGCCCGGGAGTATATAATTGTGCCATGTCACCCGCAAGAGCCCTGAAAATATTCATTATCCTCATTCTTTTCATCGCTTTGTCCGCTTCAGCGGCTCTGTACGTCTTCCATTTTATCCTGATTAACAGGCTTGAAACAGCCGTCCTGTTCCATGCCGAAAAGGCTCTGAACCGGGACATCTCGTGGGACAGTTTTCAGTATGTCTTTCCGTCCGGCATCGTCATAAAAGGCATACGCGTGGATGATGCGGCCGGCCGGCGGCAAACGATAGCATCTCTCACGGCCGACATCGACTTGAGGATGTTATTCTCCTCCAGGCACCTGTCGGCAATCGTATACATGAAATCTTTTACGGCGGACCGTATCCGGGGGACAGGCGAAATCGTGCTTGAATCAGGCCGCGTGGAAAACCCTTTTAACCCGCTTAAGGGATACTCTCTGAAAACAGCCATGCTGAAGAATTTCAGAATAAAGGCGGGGCCTTTTTCTCTCGACAACATACAGGGCATCGTCTCTTTTACCGGTAAGGAGATCTCATGCGAACGGCTATCCCTCACTTATAAGGGCATCCCGCATACACTGTCCTTTTCCCTGCGTAACCGAAAAAAGGCCCCCTCGCTGGCCGCATCCATAAACGGAAGGGCTGTCGAAGCGGGACTGAGTCTTGTAAAAGACGGCGATATCCTGAAAATTTCCGATTTCCACTGCAGGCTTTTTGATTCTAAAATCACGGCCCGGGGCGAGGTCTCTATCGAAGATGACCCTGTTTTCCTGCTCCAGGGCGATTCTGTTGTCGAGGCCGGCGATATCGCGCATATAGGCCCGGTGTTCAGGAATATCGAAAACGCCCTTGGTCTTAAGGGCCGGATTAACTGTGATATATACTTGCGCGGGCCGGTAAGAACGCCGAAACAATGGGAAATAATCCTTAAATGCGGTTCGGCGGGTATCGGCATAAAGGAATATCTTATCCGTGACGTAGCGTTCAGCATGACCATGCAGAACGGCATCATCGCGGTTTCTTCCCTGACGGCGTCCCCTTACGGCGGGACGCTTGAAGCGGGTTTTCAGATGAACATTGCCCTCCCGAATCTGCCGTATGTTTTAAAGGCGCTCGCCAGGAACATTGATATACGCGGCATTGTCAACGACTCGCCGATGCGGAATAAAACCCTTTACGGCCTTTTTTCGCTTTCTTTGGCGATGGAGGGGCAGGGCGCCGACACGGAAAGCATCCGCGGGCAGGGGCAGATAGAAATCATGAACGGCAACCTCGGCCCGATGCCGCTTTTGACGCCGTTAGTCGGAAACATTTATGCCTTCTTCCGCAAGATATCCCCGTCTTTAGAAGACGTGGATATAACAGGCGGGTCCTGTTCTTATATTATCAGTGACAAAAAAATCCAAAGCGGCGATATATGGCTTTACGGAAAGATGTTGAACATTTACGCGCAAGGATACATGGATTTCGACAGGCGTCTTAACTTCGAGGTGAGAAATGAGGTCAAGACCGACGAGAAAGGCGGCGCGGACTGGCAGAAGGCCCTCCTGGATTTTATGGCCGGATTCGGCAAGCTCATAAGCAAGGCCTATCTCACCGGCACGCTGGACAAACCCAAGTGGAGATTCGAATACTTCTCAAATCTGGGAAATTCCATCACTAATCAGCTGGGCAAGTTCTTTCAAGGTGTCTTACAATAAGCGGGATCGCCTTCTTAAGCGCGCGCCCGCGGTGGCTTATGCCGTTTTTAAAAGATGGCTTCATCTCGGCGAACGTAAGCGTGTATCCGTCGGGGATAAAAAGCGGGTCATAGCCGAAACCGTTATCGCCTCTCGGGGAAAGCCCGATCCTGCCGCGGCATTCCCCCTCAACAGTGCCGACTAAATGTCCGTTGTCGGCCACGGCTATGGCGCACACAAACCTGGCGCCCCTTCTCGCGGCAGGGGCGTGCCTCATCAGTTTAAGCAGTTTGGCGTTATTCTCCCTGTCGTCGGCCTTAGGTCTGGCAAATCTTGCCGACCTGACACCCGGCAGGCCGGACAGGAAATTGGTCTCTATACCCGAATCGTCGGCAATGGCCATGCTGTCCAGGACCCGCGATATTGTGACGGCTTTCTTGATGGCGTTCTGCTTAAAAGTTTTGCCGTTTTCGATAATAACGGGCAGCCTGCGGTGGACCTCATCGAGAGAGAGCACCTTAATCCCGGTCCCTTTCAAAAGCGCCTCTATCTCCCGCTTCTTGTTCTTATTCCTGGATGCGATGTAAAGCCGTCCCGTACTATTCTTTTTCATCACTTATCAGTTTCCCTAAAATTTTTTTCTGCTTGCGTACAATATCCCTTATGCCCTTCTGGGCCAGAGACATCATTTTATCCCTTTCCTTGGCGCTGAACGGCCTTCCTTCCGCCGTGCCCTGTATCTCGATAAATGCGCCGTTATCGGTCATGGCCAGATTCATGTCCACTTCTGCGGATGAATCCTCGTCATATGCCAGATCCAGCATCTCGCGCCCGCCTACGATACCCACGCTGACAGCGGCCACATATCTTGAAACCGGTATTTTATCTATAAGCCCGTCTTTTCTCAGTTTTTCAAGGGCAAGGATAAGGGCGATAAACGCGCCGTTTACGCCGGCGCACCGCGTGCCCCCGTCGGCCTGTATCACGTCGCAGTCCATCCATACTGTCCTCTCTCCGAGCGCGGTCATATCGCATACCGCCCTCATGCAGCGCCCGATGATCCTCTGTATCTCGAGGGTCCTGCCCCCCTGTTTCCCTTTTGTGGCTTCCCGCGAAACCCTTGTCTTGCACGAACGCGGCAGCATCCCGTATTCAGCGGTAATCCAGCCTTTGCCCCGCCCCCTGAGAAACTGCGGCACGCTGTCCTCAACGGATGCCGTACATACGACCTTTGTATTGCCTGCCTCAAAAAGGCATGATCCTTCGGCATATTTAATAAAATCGCGCGTTATCTTTATCTTTCTCAGCTCCGTATCCGCCCTTCCGTCATTCCTCATGAAAGCCCCTCTCTGATTTTACCTGTACACGTCATGCCCCCTGGCGTCTATCCCCACGATAAGCGGAAAATCTTTGACTCTAAACCTGTAAAGAGCTTCCGCCCCTAACTCTTTATACGCAATTTTATCGGCCGTTGTTATTTTTTCAGCCAGGTAAGCGCCTGCCCCGCCTATCGCGAGAAAATATACGGCGCCGTATTTTCTGATGGCCCGCCTGACTTCCGGAGACCTCCTGCCTTTGCCTATCATGCCCCCCAGCCCCTTCTTAATGAGAAGCGGGGTAAAGGGGTCCATCCTGGCGCTTGTTGTCGGGCCTGCCGACCCCACGCGCCTTTTACGCGGCGACGGCGTAGGGCCGCAATAATAAATAATGGCGTCTCTCAGACCGATCGGAAGCCTGCGTCCCGCCTCAATCGCCCGCACAAGCCTTTTGTGAGCCTGGTCCCGGGCCGTATATATCACACCCGAGTAAAGCACTTCTTCACCGGCTTTAAGCCTTCTCCTTGCGCTTTTATCCAAAACCCCTGTTATTTTTTTCATCATACGCTCACCGTCGCTGACCTTGTCGCGTGACAGCTTACGTTAACCGCCACCGGTAATCCGGCTATGTGGGTCGGCGCCTCAAGTATGTTAACGGCAAGGCCTGTCGTCTTCCCTCCCAATCCCGCCGGTCCTATATTAAGCCGGTTGATTTCTTCGAGAATACCGGCCTCAAGCCTGCGGAGGTGCGCTTTCCTGTTTTTTGTCCCGATATTCCGGCACAGGGCCTTTTTGGCCAGAAGCGCCGCGCCCTCGAAAGTGCCTCCGATACCCACGCCGATTATGTAAGGAGGGCATGCGTTGGGCCCGGCTTCTTTTACGGTATTAACCACGAATTTTCTTACGCCCTCCGCGCCCTCTGTGGGGTTCAGCATTTTTATGCCGCTTTTATTTTCGCTGCCGAACCCTTTCGGCGATACCGTAATACCGACACGGCTGCCTTTCACATGGTCGATATAGATAACCGCGTGCGCCGCGGAATGCCTCTTTTGCCTCACTACAGGGTCAGGCACTACCGATCTTCTGAAATGCCCTTTCCTGTACCCGTCACTGACCCCGTCTGTCACCGCCTTAACCAGGCTTCCCCCGTACAGGCGCGCCCTTTCGCCGATGCTAAGATATACCACCGCTAATCCCGTATCCTGGCAGATCGCCACTTTTTTTCTCTTAGCGATACGGGCATTTAAAAGCAGTGTTTCAAGCACATGCCCGGCCCGCTTCGACGTTTCTTTACGCCGGGCCCGTCTTATGGCCTTCTCGATGTCAGGCCTAAGGCATGTATTGGCTTTGATGCAGAGATCGGCCACGGCTTTCCGTATTTTCTTTACGTTTATTTTACGCATTTTAAGAACCGCCGTTATGTTATATCGACTTTTTTTACCAAAATATTTTTTTTCAGGAATATCCCCGAGACCCGCCTGAAAGCGGCCGGGTCATCGGTCACAAAAAACCGTATTCCGCCTTTCCTGCCGGTTCTGTTGGCGAGCCCGTTTCCCCTGATGAAAGCCTTTACCTCCTTTGAAACGCTGAGCGATGAATCGATAATCGTTATCCGTTTGCTGAAAATTTTCTTAACCACACTTTTCAGCAGGGGGTAATGGGTGCAGCCGAGAATAAGAGTGTCTATCCCGCGCCGGCGCATCGTTTCCAGGTACCTGGCCGCCACATCCCGGGTTATCCTGCCGTTAAGCCAATTTTCCTCTACAAGCGAGACGAACAAAGGGCACGCCTTCTGGTACACTTTTATCGATTTATCCAGTTTTCTTATGCCGCGCGGATATGAACCGCTCGTAATAGTGGCCCTGGTGCCTATAACGCCCACCCTCTTGTTGCGTGTCTTCCCGCACGCCTCTGCCACCCCGGGGCCTATAACACCTATCACCGGAAAATCGAATTTTTCCCTTACGGTTTCCAGGCTCCAGCTCGAGGCCGTATTGCAGGCCATAACCGCGAGTTTCACGTTAAATTTGCCGAGAAAATCCATGCACTCAAGCGCGAAACGCGTAACCGTCTCTTTGGACTTGGTGCCGTACGGAACACGGGCCGTATCACCCAGATAAATTATATCCTCGTTCGGAAGCGCTTTCGCGAGCGCCCTCGCGACCGTAAGGCCCCCGACTCCTGAATCAAACACTCCTATCGGTCTTCTGTTCATCAAGCGATACCGCGAACACCCCTTTTTGAGGAACTGTGTTTTAGCGCGCGTTATGGACGTTTTTCGTAAAACCTTCCGTTTTCTCGAACTTGTCCCTGTACGATACTATACCCTCGGCTATGCCCTGCGCGACCGTCTGCCTGTACGAGGAACTGTTTAACAGGCGCGCCTCGTCTTTGTTCGATATAAATCCTATTTCCACCAGTACGGCCGGCATGTGCGTCCCTTTAAGCACATAGAAACCCGCTGACTTTATCCCGCGGTTTTCCCCGTACAGCCTGCCGCACGCCTTGCCGCATATCATGCTTGCCAGTTCACGGGACTCATCCCTGTTTTCGGTCAGGGTCATGTTCCATACCGTAGCGTTAAGATAGGGACTGTCAACAGAGTTCGCGTCACTTTCATACGCGACGGCCTCATTTTCGGCCGCGGCAATGGCCCTGGCGTTGTCATCCGTGGCATTGGAAAGGAAATACGCCTCGAACCCCTTTACATATTTTGACCGGGAGGCGTTCGCGTGAATACTGACAAACAGATCCGCTTTCATGTTATTTGCTATCGCAGACCTCTGGCTCAGCGAAATAAATTTGTCGCTGTTACGTGTCATCACCACATCTATGCCGCCGTCCTTATAAAGCTCATCTCTTAACCTCCTTGCCACATCCAGCACTACGTCTTTTTCCCTTATCCCGCCCCAGCCGATAGCGCCGGGATCCTTGCCCCCGTGCCCGGGATCTATAACCACCTTTCTGACGGTCGCCCCTTTCGCGGAAACCTTTTCCCTTGCAGGCAGGGCTTTTGCCATAGGTGTCGTCCCCTCCAGTTTGGCCACTTTCTTCAGCAGGTATTCGCCTAAAGACGGCGGGATAAACATGCGGTCGCCTTCCATGCGGGGCGGCGGGCTGAACCGCGTAATGGTACCGTTCACAAGCGCTTTATCCGTATTGGGCACGACCTTTACAACTGAAACGCCGCATTTTATCTCGGCGATTTTCGAGACCCTGTCTATTTTATAAGTGAACCCGTAATGATCGCAAAAACTGTCGAGAGGCACATAATCCACGCTGCTGAAGTAACCGTTTGTCTTGTATCCGATCACTCCGGTATTTGACACATATACTTTTCGGGGCGCGCAGCCGGTTAAGATGCCAAAAAATAATATCGGCATCAGGATGCCGATACATAGGCGCGGCTTGTTAATCAGGCCATGTGCAAATACGCTATTCAGATGAAGCTCCTTGTTCCGATCTCTGATTTCCGATGATCCGTGCCTATATTATAGTCCCATTATTTTGCCATATCAAGAATTTGTTGCGGGCGGATTTGTAATTTTCTTGCGGGTATGCGGCCGCTTCAGATTCTTCTCCTTTAATAAGATTTCGTATCTAT